>NZ_QAIU01000071.1:0-6759 GCF_003061205.1 Pseudomonas sp. HMWF006 | reverse complement strand
CCGCGGATGGGATCCGGCGTAATGATCGGTGCCTGGCTGACTTCATACGCGACCGCCAGTTGTGCCCCCAGCTGCCGGGCCTGACGGGCGACTTCGGCGCCGTCCTGTTTGGCGCTGATAGCGGCGTGCAGAGCCGCGACGCCTTGCTCCAGCGCCGCCTTCTCCGGCTTGACCGGCATGCCGGCGATCAGGCCTTGCAGCACCTGGGTGAATTCCAGTTGCTCGCGGTATTCGCCGTCGTCGACAACCTTGCCCGCCGCCACCGTCGGCGGGTAATCCGCACTGATGTAATCGAGCAAGTGCAGCGCCTGCGGGGCGCCTTCCACGGTATCGGCGAGCAGATTGAAGCTGCTCAAGGCAAGCAACGGAAACGCCAGCCAGGCCAGGAAACGGGACGCGGCAGTCATGAAGAATTCTCAAATGGAAATGCGAAGTTACATATTGTTCACTTCGAACGCCTTTCACTCAAGCTTTGTCGACGGAGAACCGGTTCAGCGCAATGGCATCGACGCGTTTCGGTAGTGTTCGAGCATGAATTCGACAAACACCCGCACCTTGAGCGCCACGTGTCGGGCATGGGGATAGAGCGCGTAATAGTGGCGTTGACCGAGGCTGCAATTGGGCAGGATCTGCACCAGCCGCCCCGCCAGCAGATCGTCCTGCACCGTAGCCCGGGTGAACGCGGCAATGCCGACACCGGCCAGCGCCGCAGCGTGCAACGAGCTGATCGAGTCGGCCTTGAACCGGCCTTGCGCGCGCACGCTGCTGGTGCCCCCACGCGCATCGGTCAGCAGCCAGTCGCTGCCGCCGGCAAACGCCAGTAACTGATGTCCGGTCAGCTCGCGCACCTGACGGACCAGGCCATGACGGGCGACGTAGCCCGGTGACGCCACCAGCAACATGTCCGAAACGGTCAGCAGGCGCGCCACCAATGACGAATCGTCCAATGGCCCGCAGATGCGCAACGCCACGTCGAAGCCCTCGGCGATCAGGTCGACGAAGCGGTCATCGCAGGACAGGTCCACCTCGATCTCGGGATAGCGCTGTTGAAACACCGGCAACCAGTGCGCCAGTTCCAGCGTACCGATGACCATCGGCGCGCTGATGCGCAGCACACCGCTGGGACTTTCGTGAGCCTGCCCCGCTGCCAGCGCAGCCTGATCAAGACGCTCGAGAATGTCCACGCACGCCGCGTAATACTGCTGCCCCGCCGTGGTCAGGCTGAAACGGCGGGTATTGCGGTTGATCAGGCGCGTGCCGAGTTCGCTTTCCAGTTGCTGCAACTGCCGGGAGATGGTCGAGTGGGTAGTGTCGAGTCGCTCGGCAGCGGCGCTGAATCCGCGACACTCGACAATGCAACAAAAGGCGCGCATGGCTTGCAGCTGGTTCATTGAAGTCCCGGGATTGGTAAGGCGTCAGACCGGCAAGGCTAGCTCAATCACGTTGCCCATCCCACCACCCGGCACGCTGCGCGCCGCCCATTGCCGGTGCAATGGACATACAAAAACGGCGAAGCACTTGGCCACTATTGCCCCCTATAATGCGCCACCTCGCCGCATTTCCCGTCCAAGGATGACTCCCCTTCATGCGCCATCGCTTGCTCCTGCCCCTGCTAATCACCGCCGCTGTGCAACTGAGCGGCTGCGCTGCCTATCGCAATTACGATCTGGAACTGCAACAGACCACTGACCAGTTCAAGGCGGGCAATATCGACGGCGCCCTGTCCGTGATCGAAACGAACAATCCGGATCCGGAAAAAGACCTGCTCTACTATTTCGAAAAGGGCGCCGTACTGAGTGCTGGCGGCGAGTTTGCGCAGAGCCAGACAACCTGGCGCAGCGCCGAGCAGATGATCATCGAGCACCAGGACACGATCGAAACCACCGGCGACAAGTTGCTTGCCGCGATGGGTGATCACTGGGGCAGCATCATCAACGACAAGCTGCGGCGCTACGATGGCTACGACTATGAAAAGGTCATGCTGACCACGCAAATGGCCCTCAATCAGTTGGCGCAAAATGACTTCGATGGCGCCCGCGCCGACATCAGGAAAACCCACGAGCGCGAAGCGCTGATCGCCCGGCAACGGGAACTGGAATACGAAAAAATCGAGGAGGCCGCCAAGGCTCAGGGCGCACGCGTGCATTACAAGGATCTGCAGGGTTACCCGGTGGTGATGCTCGAATCGCCTGCGGTGATTGCCCTGAAAAACGGTTACCAAAGTGCATTCAGTCATTATCTCGCCGGCTTCACCTATGAAGCCCTGGGTGAAAAGGACCTCGCCGCGCCCGGTTACCGTCAGGCCATCGAGCTGCGCCCGGACATGGCTTTTTTCCAACAGGCATTGCACGACCTCGACAGCCCGGGGCTCAAGGCTGACGAAAGCGATGTGCTGATCATTGTGCAAAGTGGCCTGGCACCCGCCCGCAGTTCGGTTCGTGTGCCTTACCCGGTGAAACTGGCGGACGGGCAAGTCATCGTCGCGAACATTTCGTTTCCGGTGATGGTGCCGGACACCTCCACCGCGCCGATCAGTCAGGTCAGCATCGACGGTCGGCAGAAAAAACTGATCGAGGTCAACAGCATCACTGACATGTCCTTGCGCACCCTGCGTGACGACATGCCCGGAATTATCCAGCGCACGACCTACCGGGCATTCCTCGCGGCAGATGTTCAGGGCACGGACAATCGACGCAACCCGAGCAAGGCATCCTACGTGACCCACTGGGACAATCTCGAACAGGCCGATACCCGCACCTGGCGCACTCTGCCTAACCTGACGCAGGTCGTGCGCCTGCGCCTGAAAAAGGGCGAGCATCTGATCAGCCTGCCGAATGCCGCGACTCCACTGAAAATCCGCATCGACCAGAACCGCCAGATGATTGGTCTGCGCGTGCTGGGCGCGCGGATCTACGCGAACGGCAGCGCTTTTCAGTCCAGGCCATCTCCGGAAAATCGAGTATCCGGCCTGAAATAAGTGATAGCACCAAACTAACAAGTGCGATTAAAAAGCTATTACATAGCCAGCACCGCCCGCCTATAATGCCGCGCCTTCGTTATTGCGATGAGGCATTAAAGCTCCTCTTGTTATGAGGAATTGGCAGGAGGCCAGCGCCACTGTCGATGGGTCACCTCAGCCCGACCAGCATTCGCGGCTGCATTTACTCCAGGGAAGAAGTACCCCCCATGGCATTCCGCGCCCCCACTCTGATCGCGCTCAGCGCCATCACCCTGCTATCCGGCTGTTCAGCGTTTCGCAACTACGACTCGGAACTGGCCCAGACCAACCAGCAACTGGCCAGCGGCAACGTCGATGCCGCCCTGACCCTGCTGGAAAAGAACAACACCGGCCCCGACAAGGACCTGCTCTATTACTTCGAGAAAGGTGAATTGCTGCGCGCCAAAGGCGACCTGTCCGGCAGCCAGAACGCCTGGACCAGCGCCGATCAGGTGGTCGGGCAGTGGGAAGATGCGGTCAAGCTCGACAGCGCCAAATACCTGGCCCAGTTCGGCAGCTTCATCGTCAACGACAAAGTGCGTCGCTACGAGGGCTACGACTACGAAAAAGTCATGCTGACCACGCAGATGGCCCTCAACCTGCTGGCGGTCAATGACTTCGACGGCGCCCGCACCGCGATCAAGAAGACCCACGAACGTGAAGCGGTGATCGCCGACCTGCGCGACAAGGAATACCTGAAAAGCGAAGAAGAGGCCGAGAAAGAAGGGATCAAGACCCAGTACAAGGATCTGCAGGGTTACCCGGTCGCCAGCCTCGATGCGCCGGAAGTGGTCAGCCTGAAAAACAGCTACCAGAGTGCGTTCAGCCATTACCTGGCCGGTTTCGTCTACGAAGCCCTGGGTGAAAAGGATCTGGCTGCACCGGGCTATCGCAAAGCGGCCGAACTGCGGCCGAACACACCGTTGCTGGAACAGGCACTGGTCAACCTCGACAAGCCGTCCAAGTCTGACGACAGCGACATCCTGATCGTGGTGCAAAGCGGCCTGGCGCCGTCGCGCGACTCGATCCGCGTACCGCTGCCATTGCCGATTTCCAACAACGTGGTGATCACTCCGCTGTCGTTCCCGATCATCAAGCCTGACACCTCCACTGCGCCGTTCGCGCAGATCGGCGTCGATGGCCAGCAAGTCAACCTGACCGCCCTCAACAGCACCACCGCCATGTCCCGCCGCGCCCTGCGCGATGACATGCCGGGGATCATCGTGCGCACCACCGTGCGCGCAATCACCAAAGGTGTGGCGCAGAAGAAGATCAACGAAACCAACCCGCTCGCGGGTCTGGCCGTGGGTATCTCTTCAGCTGTGCTGGAAGGTGCCGATACCCGTACGTGGCGCACCCTGCCGGACAACACCCAGGTGGTGCGTCTGCGCTTGAAGAAAGGCGAGCACCAGGTCAGCCTGCCGAGCGCCGTGGGCGGTTCGGTGGTCAAGGTCACCGTCGACCAGCGTTATCAGGTGATCAGCCTGCGCGCCGTGGGCAATCAAGTATTCGCCGGTGGCATCGCCGCCCACGTGATCCCGAGCGCCGGCGCGACCAACGTCGCCAGCCTCAAACAACCTTAAGAACGGAGTCTTTGCATGCGCTTCAAACTCATCGCCGTTGCCGCCCTCGCCTTGCTGGCGAGCGGCTGCGCCACCCCGCCACCGCCAGAGCCGGGCAGCGCCGCGAGCAAGGTCGTGGCCATGGGGCCGCAGAAACACATCGTCGTCGGCGCCATGCGCGTCGCCCGCGAAAACGGCTTCATGACGGTCAATGTGCAGTTGAGCAACACGCTCAACAGCAACAAGACGTTCTACTACCGCTTCGCCTGGCTTGGCGCAGAAGGCTTCCCGATCGCCGAGGAAGAAGTCTGGAAAAGCCAGATGATGTACGGCGCCCAGACCAGCTTCATCCAGGGCATCGCGCCGACGCCGAAAGCCGTGGATTTCCGTCTGGAACTCAAGACGCCTTAAGTCCGCCACCCTATTTCTGTTTGAGAGAGCATTCCCATGTTTGCACGCTTTTCCTGCATCGCCGTCCTCGCCCTGCTGGCCTCCGGTTGCGCCAACACTTCGCCGACCCTGGGCAGCAAGAACATCAGCTACGGCGACACCAAAGCGGTTGAAACCGTGACCAACGAATTCGGTTCGACCGACCTGCAAATGATTGCCGAGTCGATGACCCGTTCCCTGGCCCAGTCCGGCATCCTGCAGGGTCGCCCGGTGGTTCAGGTCTACGACGTGAAGAACAAGACCAGCGAGTACATCGACACGCGTGAGATCACCACCAGCATCAAGACCCAGTTGATGAAAACCGGCGTGGCCCGTTTCGCCAGCGACAACAACGCCATGCAGAGCCAGGTTGACCAGCTCAAGCTGCAAAACCAGAGCGGCCTGTACAAGAAAAGCACCGTGGCCAAGACTGGCAACATGGTTGCCGCCAAGTACCGCATCGAAGGCTCGATCAGCTCGATCGTCAAGCGCAGCAGCGACTACAAGGACGTCTTCTACAAATTCAGCCTGCAACTGATCGACGTTGAAAGCGGTCTGGCCGAGTGGATGGACGAAAAAGAGATCCGCAAAACCACGGAGCGTTAATCAATGCGCACATGGATTGGCATGATGGCCCTGGCTTGCGCGTTCAGCGTGCAAGCGGCCCCGAAAGTCGCGGTGACGGATCTGGCGTATCAGGAGCGCGTGGAGCAATACATCCACATCGTTTCAGCGCAGAGCAATTACCGCGAGGGTTACTACAGCTCCAGTGGTTCTTCGAACTACAACGAGCTGGAAGCGACCACCAGCTACATCGAACAGGGTGAACTGCGTAAATTCACCGGCGACATCAAGGGTGAAATCCTGCGCACCGGCATGTTCCAGCTGGTGCAGGGCACGCCGTACACCGCGTCGTCCAAGGGTGACATCTACGACGTGATCAAGCGCATCAAGGCCGGCAACTTCAAGGGTGCCGACTATGTGCTGTTCGGCACCGTGTCGGACATCGACTTCACCCAGGACATGAACGAACTGGCGCACACCGACAGCTATTCGGCGGTGCTGGGCCTGACGCTGGTGGCGGATTTCAGCCTGATCAACACCAAGACCTACGAGATCACCTCGGCCTTCACGGCGATGGGTGAAGCGCAGGACACCAAACTGGTGAACGGCCGCGACATCAAGATCTCGCTGAACCGTCCTCGGGTGGTGCGTGAGGTGTCGAAAGCACTGGGGGAAGACGTGGCCGGGCAACTGAGCATGCAGCTCGGTGGTGGCGGCTACGAGCAGCCGCGCGAAGCACCACAGCGCAACAATCTGCCGCGTGATACCGCGCCGGTGATTTTGCACTGAGCCGGATCTGAGGCCTTTGTGGCGAGGAACTCTGTGGCGAGGGGATTTATCCCCGTTGGGTCGCGAAGCGGCCCTCGCTCTTGATTCAAGAAGATGAGGACTGCTGCGCAGTCCAACGGGGATAAATCCCCTCGCCACAAAAGCTCGCTTGCCCCGATGTCTCGGTAGAAATGAAAAAGGCGACCTCACGAGGTCGCCTTTTTTCTGCCTGAAAGGTTTACGCCGCCGCTTTGCGCAACGTTGCCATAAACGCCGCTGCACCGATGAACAGCCCGGCAAACGTGCGGTTCATGCGCTTCTGCTGCTGCGGTGTACGCAACAGGCGCAGCACCTTCGACGCCAGCCCGGTGTAGCCCGCCATGACAATCAGGTCGACAAAGATCATCGTCACACCAATCACCACATACTGAATCAGCA
>NZ_QAIU01000070.1:0-5014 GCF_003061205.1 Pseudomonas sp. HMWF006 | reverse complement strand
CGCACGGCCTGTGCCAACTGACTGGCGCGCTGGCGCTGCTGGGCGGCGTGGCTGGCGCTGCCGGGCTCGATCTGTTCAGTCATAACGTGTTCCTCAAGGTTTGCAGATGGGCGACCTGACGGCAGAAGTCAGCACTGGACAGGCGCCGCTTCGACACCGGGCTCAGGGCCTGGCTGATGGCGCGGGTGGGTTGCCGGGTCAGACGTGACAGCGCCAGCCATTGCTCGGCGACGTTCAGTTGGGCGAAACCGGGATGTCGGCGGCGGGCGCGGCGCAGGACGTCCTGTTGCAAGGCCTGCAACAACGCCTGCTGACCCGAGTGGCGCAGGGTGAAGTCGGCACTCGCGCGCAGGTGCTCCTGCAACTGTCGGCGCCCCTTCGGCGCCGGCGCCTGCAGCGGACCATGACGTACGCCGGCCTGCCACAACCACAGGCCAATCAGCGCGAGCAGGGCGACGATGGCCTGGGGGAAATAGCGCCAGAGCAAGGTCAACAGGCCATCGTGCACGGTGTTGTAAATCAGTGTGACGTCGGTGTCGGCGCTCAGATACCAGAGCAGCCAGGCGTTGTCGTACTGGCTGATGGCGGTGGTTTTCCAAAGGTCGGCATCGGTGACCACGGTGATCGAGCCGAGGCTGTAGGGCAGTTGCATCATGTGCGTGGCCTTGGCGCTGTTGGCCCAGGCCTGTGCGAGGTTCTTCGGGTCATCGAGATGGAAGTCGGTGTCGAACCCGGCGTAGGCCGGTGCGTCCTCATCCTCCAGGTACAGTCTGGTCAGCTTCGGGAAGCGCTCTGATTCCTGAACAGGGGGGGAGTCTTTCAGATCCTTGCTCAAGGACTGATGCAGTTGCACCCGGTCGAGCAGCAGGTCGTTGCTCTGCTTGGTCTGCTCGTCCCATATCGACTCCGCCACGAACACCAGACGTCCGCCGGCGCGCGCCCAGTTCAATACCTGATCGACCTGACGCGGCGTCATCCGTGAACGGTCGTTGAACAGCAGAAGCGTGTGTCGACGCGGGTCGATCTGCGGCAATACGGTAAGGCTTTCAGCGTGGCTGACATTGAGGCCGCGCTCACGCAGAAACATCTCCGCTGCCAGATAGGGATTGGCTTGCGCCGCCGGCGATGGGCCGTGATCGACCACTTCCTGATAAGGCCTGGCCTTGAGATACATAAATACGCTCAATACGCCGAGCAGCATGACGATCAGTGCGCCAAGCCACCACACCGTACGCCGGCTCAACGCGCAGTTCCATGATCGAACAACGCGCGCCAGCCATCGCACAATTGTTGTTGCAGATGCGCCGCCGGCAGGCGATGCCCATAGGCCATGTTTTGCCAGTGCGTGGTCAGGGTGCGGCTGAAGGCGAGCAGTTCCGGGCGCTGCAGTTGTTCGATCCGGGCGAGTACCTGATGTTCGGTGTCGGCGGATTTCAGCGGCAGATCGAAGTCATGGAGCAGTTGGCTGAGCAGCCCGCGATAGAGCAGGCTCAACGCTGCACGGGGCTGGCTGTGCCAGAGTTGTTCGGCACTGCCGGCGATATCGTCAGGCAGGGTGTCCCGGTTCAGATCCAGACCGAACGCCTGCGCTGGCAGGGCTCGTGCAGGCTTGGCCGGCAGTGTCGGGCGGCGACTGACAAAAGCTTGCAGAAACTCGCGATAGCGCCAGATCAAGCCGCCGAGCAAGGCGATGACAATGCCCCACAGCAGCACTTCAATGAACTTGGCGAGGGTGTTGAGGTGCTGACCGTCGAGCCAGCCCAACAGGGTTTTCAGCCACTGCGGCAATTCACCGGGTGTTTGCTCTTTGGCCGGGGCCGCCGGGTCATCGCCGAAGCGGTAACGAGTAACGCTTTCTTTGTTCTTGAACGGCGGTTGTTCAAGCAGGGCCTTGATGCTGTCGCGCGACGCCTGACTGGTCAGGGGCTGATTCAGCAGTCGTGGGGCGTCGGGGCCGGTGTCGGGTTCGCCAGCCCGGACTGACGGTACATTCGGCAACACCAGACAGACCGCCAGGATCAGCCCCAACACACTGTGGTTCAGACGCTGGCGCAAGCGGCGGAACACCAGTTCGATGTCCCAGGCTTCGAGTTGCGTGCGGCGGTTCAGATACAGGCTGAAACCACAGGCGACATATATCGGTTCCCACACCACGAGCACCAGCGCATACAAGGCATTGGTCAGGTGTTCGAGCCAGCGCCAGTCGTGATCCGCCGCGAGGATCAGCGACTGCCAGTCCCAGTCGGTTTCGATCTGCTGCGGCAAGAGCATGTAGAACAGCACCATCAGGCCGATCCACAGTGCGGTTTCCAGATGCACGCCGATGATGGTCAGCCATTGCGCGGCGCCGGCGTTGCGCTGCAGCAGTACGTGCAGACGTTGCTGCCTGGCATTGCCGTCCAGCCCTTCGAGCTGCATCACCGGCATCAGAAAACTGCGGCTGACACTCAGGCGTCGCCAGGTCAGACTGGCCAGCAGTTGTGGCCTGAGCAGGCGCGGCCATTCGCGCAAGGCTTGTCCGAGTGTCGGCGTTTCCCCGAACAGCGCCCTGGACAGGATGTACAGCGGCAGTCGTTCATACGCCGGCTTCAGCCACCAGAAGATAAACACCGCCAGTGACGGCGAGTCCCACAACACCACCGTGAGCAAGGCGAACAGCGGCAGGGTGACGATCGCCCAACTGGTCATCAACAAACGTCGATGTTGCTGACACATGAGCACGCCCAGATCCATGGCTTCCCAGGTCGTGCGCGGACGGATCACCACGGTGGCGTCACTCAGGCGCATGGCGTGTCCTTCCGGCGAACAGCAAATAAGCGGCGACCCCTAACCACAGTCCCGCACCCACCAGATATTTGGTGTGCGGTGCAACGCTGGTTCTGGATGACCAGTACGCCTCGATGAACGCCGCAATAAGCAGGAACAGCATCACGCCGCAGACCAGCAACACGCTTTTGCGCGCCGCCCGTTTCAACGCCTCGGCGCGAGTCAGGCGGCCGGGGGCGATCAAGGCCCAGCCGAGTTCAAGACCGGCTGCGCCGGCAAGCGCGATCGCGGTCAGTTCAAAGGCACCATGGGCGATCACGAACGACCAGAAGGTCTGGCCGAAACCGATTTCGGTGAGGTGCCCGGCCACCGCGCCGATCACCAGACCGTTGTAGAACAGGAAAAACGCACTGCCCACGCCCATCAGCAAACCGCTGGCAAAGGTCTGAAAGGCGATGCCGATGTTGTGCATCACGTAGTAACCGAACATGACCCAGTCTTCACTGGCGGCACGTTCGACGGGGCGCCCGAGGTGACCGGCCACCGGGTCGTACATGCCTTGCATCTCACGCACCTGATCGGCCGGGATCAGGTTGTAGACCAGTTCGGGAAAGGCATACACCAGCACGCCAACGCCGATCAGACTCCCGAAAAACAGCAGGCCGGCGACCAGTACGAAGCGCCATTCGGCGCGCACCAGCCTGGGGAAGTCGGCAAGAATGAAACTCAAAAGGCTGGCGCCCAAACGGCTGCGATGCCGGTATAGCTGTTGATGCCCGCGCAGTACCTGCTGTTGCAGCGAGTCGATGAGGAAACTGCTGTAACCGCGTTCCCGGGCCAGTGCCAGGTGGTGGCAGAGGCTGCGATAGGCTTTGGGGAAACCGGCGACTTGCGAGGTGTCCTTGCCGCGCTCGAGACGCTCGAGGGTCAGCGCAAAACGCTCCCATTCGGCCTTGTGACGACTTTCGAAAAGGCTTTGCTTCATGTCGGCCCCAACAAGCCACGGGCGATGCCATTGAGTTCCGCGACTGCCTTCGGCGCGGAGATACGCAGTGGCTGGGCCAGCAATGCTGCCAGTTCATTGACCCGCGACACTGACAACTCGCCCTGACGTTCGGCAAAGCCGAGTATGGCGCGTTGTTCGTTGAGGCTGAGGGCAATGGGTGATCGACGTGGTTCGGCGCTCGGCAACGCCGGGCGAGTCAGTGGCCGCTCGCTGTAGACCACCAGCGTGCCCGCTGCCATATCGCCAAGCCGTTTGAAGGTCGGGTGTTGCAGGCAACTGATCGCGCCGAGGAAGTAGCCGAACGGCAGCAGATCGACGAAGCGCAGCAGGTTGCGCAGCAGCGAAGCCGACCAGCCGACGGGCGTGCCGTCGTCGTGCACCACGCGCAGGCCCATCCACTGTTTGCCCGGCGAGCGGCCCTGACGCAACACTTCGAACAGCACCATGTACCACCAGCTGATCGCAAACAGTAGCAGCGAGCCCAGACCCATGCCGAGCTTGCCGAGAAACGCCAGAGCGATAAACAGCACGGCCATGATCGCGCCGCGAATGCCCAGATCGATCGTGAAGGCCACGGCCCGCACCATCAACCCGGCCGGGCGCAATGGCAGGTCGATGCCTTCCGGCGTTTCGACCTGATACCGCGTATCCAGCGGCGGGGTCAGCGGTGCTTTCCTTGGCAGTGCTGTAGGCTCGAGCATGGGCTACCTGATGTTCGCCTGTTCGGGGTGCGAGTGAGTCCGATGCTAGCAGTCTCTCGGGGGAAAACGACATAACTATGTATTGCACATCGTGTGTCGCAGGGTGCCTGAATGACGCGAGGCTGGCCGCGACCGCAGTTGAACGCCTAGACTTCGCCGATCTTCAGTTCAGGAACCGCCCGTGACTTCTATCTTCTGGTACGACTACGAAACCACTGGCATCAATCCCCGTAGCGATCGCCCGTTGCAGGTGGCGGGGATTCGCACTGACCACGCGCTCAACGAAATCGACGAGCCGGTCAACCTCTACTGCCAGCCCAGCGAAGACATCCTGCCGCATCCGGCCGCCTGTGCCATCACCGGTATCACCCCGAGCCAGCTCGCCGAACAGGGCTTGAGCGAAGCCGATTTCATGACCCGCGTGCACGCGCAGCTTGCTGCGCCAGGCACGTGTGGCGCGGGTTACAACACCCTGCGTTTCGATGATGAGATGACGCGTTACAGTCTGTATCGCAATTTCTTCGACCCCTATGCCCGCGAG
>NZ_QAIU01000625.1:301-3076 GCF_003061205.1 Pseudomonas sp. HMWF006 | reverse complement strand
GAGCAGCACCGCGCGCGGCTCGTTGAGCAGCGTGGCGATGTCGCGACTGAGGGCGTTGAAGCTCCAGACTTTCTGGTTCAGGCCCAGGCCGACGAACCAGCGGAACAGCAGGTTGTAATTGAGCTGTTCGTAAAGTTGCTGTTCGCTGGGCACCGAATACAGCAGTTGCAGGAGCAGAATGTGCATGACCGTTTGCGCGGGAATGAGCATGCCGGGCTCGGCATTGAGGTCGTGCAGAAGGCCCTGGTGGGCGTCGAGCAAATCGTCGATCTGCGGGCGCAGCAACACCAGCGAATGGCCCGGTGGAATGTAGCTGGAGACCTCTTTCAAGGCGCCCTGCCAGTCATCCTGCGAGACGATCCAGACCCACGGTGCGCCGTAGCGATACACCGACACCGGCTTCTTGCGCGCGGCTTCAACGATCTTCGACAGGCGTTGATCGAGTTCCTGCATGCCCACTTTCGAGTAGCGTTCCATAGTCCCCATTGCCTCACTCCCGGCGTCCCGCCTCGGCTTGTGAAAAGCGCCCTGTCGGGCTCCTCAAGCGCGTTACATAGGCATGACCGGACTGGCTATGTGCTACCGAACTTTTGTCATAAAAGCTTCATTACAGCGTGTGGGTGTACACACATCCAATGTAGGAGTGAGCCTGCTCGCGATAGCGGTATGTCAGCACAATAAATATCAGCTGACAGGACGCTATCGCGAGCAGGCTCACTCCTACAGGGGGGATTTTGGATCAGGTGTAGACAGGCCAGGTGTCGACGATTTTGCCGTTGCGCACCGCCAGCAAATCACCGAATTGCAGAAGGACGGCTTCGGTCTGGGTTGGCCGCAGGAAAACCTGGTCTTCGACTGTCAGGCCAACGGCACTGGAGCCGTTAACCATCTCCTGATTCGAACTTCGGCCGTAGACACTGTTGCTTTGCAATCCGGGCGGCGATTCGAACTCGGCCATCCAGTTACCGCCGTAAATGAAAAAGGTCTGGCGCTGGTTCTGATCCCACCACGAGAACAGTCTCGACTTGTCATCCAGCGCCGGAATATTCACCTCGCCCGTGCTCTTCAAAACCGGCGTGGCGATGTAGGCTGCCGGCACGTGCTCGACCAACGACGGCAGGTCGTAGTGCGTCGGTTTGAGCATCGCCGTGCCCACCGAGACTTCGCTGCTGAGCGTTTCGTTTTCATGGATGCGATAACTCGGGCTGCCGGCGGTATTCAGGCACAAACCGTCGTGCCACAACGCCGGAAATTGCTGGCGAGTGAAATCCACACAACGCTGATAAATCACCATGACCTTGGCAAACAACTCTTCGGGCGAACCCAGAATCCCCGGCACGCCCATGCCCACGAACGGGTCATAGCCCATGAACCCGGCGAACTGCAGATGCTGCGGGTTGGCGTTGATCAGCGCGAGCATCTGCCCCAGCACATTCACATCACTGACCCCGCCGCGGTGCAGACCGACGTCCAGTTCGATATTGATGCGCATCCGCGTGCCCAGGCCCTGGGCCAACGCGAGGTATTGCTGCAAACGCTCGGGGCTGTCGAGTAACCATTGCAATTGCTTGCCCGGATCGAACGGGCCCTTGTGGGTTTGATAAAACAGCGCAGCGGAACGTACCGGCAGCGGCTTGCCGAGCAAGATGTCCGACTGCGGGAACGTCACCGCATCGTGGTTGAGAAACGGCTGATGAAACGACATCAGCTTTTGCGTCCCCGCACGCTGCGCGATGTAGCTCAACAGCCCCAGCGACGGCAGCGACTTTTCCACCAGGCGCAGCTGCTTGCCGCCGCGCTGCACCGACTGCATCACCACATCAATGTTGTGATCGAGGCGGTCCAGATCAATCAGCAGCACCGGGCGCATCGGCCCTTTCTCTTTGAGCTCACGGTTCAGCGCACGGAAATATTCACTGTAAGGCGAGCCGCGATCACCCGGCCTCAGCCATGCGCCGACGCCGAGCAACAAAGCGCCGACACCCAATGATCCGAGCAGGAAATTGCGTCGATCGACCGCCATCAGTTCACCCCCAGAATCGACGAAAGATGCGCGTTGAGAAACTTGCCGCTAGGGTCCAGTGCCTGGCGCACCTCGACAAACTCGCGCCAGCGCGGGTACAGCGGTTGCAAGGTGCGCGCATTGAGCGTGTGCAACTTGCCCCAGTGCGGACGGCCGTTGTACTTCCAGAAGATCGGCTCGATGGCGGCGAACAAGTTGTGGTGATCCATCTGATAGTGCTGGTGCACCGAGATCGAACAACTGTCGCGCCCCTCGAACATGCTCAGCGGTATGTCGTCTGCCTTGACGTAGCGGTACTCGATGGGAAACCAGGTGCGCAGGTCCTTGTCCTGAATCAGCTTGAGGATTTCGCGCAGGCACGCCGGGCCGTGCTCCGCCGGTACGGAATATTCCATTTCGTTGAAGCGCACCGTGCGCACGTTGGCATAGATGTCAAACGAGTCGCCCACGCGATCTTCGAAACTGGCCAGATGGCGCAGGCTGTTGAGCAGCGTGCGGCGCAGATCGGGGAAATCGCTGCCATATTTGTCGATCTTCTCGATCAGGGTGACAAACTCGTTGCCGCCCTCCTCATCGGGTGGAATCGGCGGCGTGGCCGGATCGCTGGTTTCGTTGAGGGCGATGGACAAGGCGTAGTCGGAATGGGTGACCACGAGCATTTCCCAGTGCTGGTTTTCCCGGGTGTTCTTGTCGAGGTCCTCCAGCAGCTCTTCGGTCCTGGCGATCCATTGGTGCTCGCGCAGGCGATAGGC
>NZ_QAIU01000625.1:0-282 GCF_003061205.1 Pseudomonas sp. HMWF006 | reverse complement strand
TGGGTCGAGGTGGCGATGGCGCCGGCGAGGGTCTGGTAATCAATATCGGCCATGTTCTGCAGAGCCTGGCCGATGTCTTTCAGCGGTTGCCCCATGCGTGACATCGGCGTGCCGGCGGCGAATTCGGCCTGCAGGGTGTTCGGGTCGTGATCGAGCAGACCGTTGAAGTAACTCAGCGACAACAGCGTGCCGTCGGTGGGCACCAGCGCGCTGAACGAATGCGCCGAGCCTACGGGGCGGATCTTGCCCTGCACCTGACGGATCACTTGAGTCAACTCATCG
>NZ_QAIU01000624.1:0-6766 GCF_003061205.1 Pseudomonas sp. HMWF006 | reverse complement strand
GAATTACGGTGTGAACAAGCCATGAGAGCTGATCTGGAAATCATCCAGGAATGGATCCCCGCCGGCAGCCGCGTGCTCGACCTCGGTTGCGGCGACGGCGAACTGCTGACCTGGCTGCGCGACAATAAGCAAGTCACCGGTTATGGCCTGGAAAACGACCCGGACAACATCGCCGAGTGCGTGGCCAAGGGCATCAACGTCATCGAACAGGATCTGGACAAGGGCCTGGGCAACTTCGCCAGCAACAGCTTCGACATTGTGGTGATGACCCAGGCACTGCAAGCCGTGCATTATCCCGACAGGATCCTCGACGAAATGCTCCGGGTCGGGCGCCAGTGCATCATCACCTTCCCCAACTTCGGTCACTGGCGCTGCCGCTGGTACCTGGCGAGCAAGGGCCGCATGCCGGTGTCGGAGTTCCTGCCGTACACCTGGTACAACACGCCGAACATCCACTTCTGCACCTTCGAAGACTTTGAAGAACTTTGTCGCGAACGTGATGCGAAGGTCATTGATCGGCTTGCCGTGGATCAACAGCACCGTCACGGGTGGGCCAGTAAGCTATGGCCTAATCTGTTAGGTGAGATCGGTATCTACCGCGTCAGCAGCCCGGTGCTTGCAGATCACCGGATCGCGGTCTGAACCACGACATTTCGAGGAGAACGATCATGGGTCGCTTGATTACTGTGCTATTGGCCGCCTGCCTGAGTCTGTCGGCGGTGGCCGCCGATGCCATCAAGGGCGAACGCAAGGAAGTGTTCGGTGACGTTACCGTGCACTACAACACCTTCAACTCGACCTTCCTGACACCCGACATCGCCAAAGCGGCCGAGCTGATCCGCAGCAAGAACCAGGGTGTGATCAATGTCTCGGTGATCAAGGACGGCAAACCGTTGAGCGCCAACGTCACCGGCACGGTCAAAGACCTGACCAGCCAGAGCGTGCCGCTGAATTTCCGCCAGGTCACCGAACAGGGCGCGATCTACTACATCGCCCAGTACCCGGTGGAGCAGCAGGAAACCCGCACCTTTGAAATCAAGGTGCAGAACGGCGACAAGATCCACACCATCAATTTCAACCAAGAGCTTTTCCCCGGCGAATGATGAACCTCAAGCAACTCGTACTGGCCAGCCATAACGCCGGCAAACTCAAGGAACTCCAGGCCATGCTCGGCGAATCGGTGCAACTGCGCTCGATCGGCGAATGGAGCAAGGTCGAGCCGGAAGAAACCGGCCTGTCGTTCGTCGAGAACGCGATCCTCAAGGCGCGCAATGCCGCGCGCATCTCCGGTTTGCCGGCGCTGGCCGATGACTCCGGCCTGGCAGTGGACTTCCTTGGCGGTGCCCCGGGCATCTACTCGGCGCGCTACGCCGACGGCAAGGGCGATGCGGCGAACAATGCCAAGCTGCTTGACGCCCTCAAAGACGTGCCGCAAGCCGAGCGCGGCGCGCAGTTCGTCTGCGTGCTCGCCCTGGTGCGCCACGCTGATGATCCGCTGCCGATCCTTTGCGAAGGCCTGTGGCACGGGCGCATCCTCACCGCCGCCAGCGGCGAGCACGGTTTTGGCTACGACCCGCTGTTCTGGGTGCCGGAACGTGACGTGTCCAGCGCTGAACTGAGCCCGGCCGACAAGAACCAGATCAGCCACCGCGCCCGTGCAATGGATCTGCTGCGCCAGCGTCTGGGCCTGAAATGACCGACAGCCCCTCCGCGTCGTCGCTGATCATCGGCGGCGCCGCTTCTTCGCCTCGGGCGCCGCTGCCAACGCTGCCGCCCCTGGCGCTGTACATCCACATCCCGTGGTGTGTGCGCAAATGCCCGTATTGCGATTTCAACTCGCACACCGCCAGCCCGGTGCTGCCAGAAGAGGAATACGTCGACGCGTTGCTGGCCGATCTCGATCAGGACCTGCACGCCGTTTACGGCCGTGAAATCAGCTCGATTTTCTTCGGTGGCGGCACGCCGAGCCTGTTCAGTGCCGAGGCGCTTGGGCGCTTGCTCAAAGGCGTCGAGCAACGCATTCCGTTCGCCCACGACATCGAGATCACCCTGGAAGCCAACCCCGGCACCTTCGAACAAGAGAAGTTCGTCGCGTATCGCAAGCTGGGGATCAATCGCCTGTCGATCGGCATCCAGAGCTTCCAGCAGCAGAAGCTTGAGGCCCTTGGACGCATCCACAACGGCGACGAAGCGGTGCGCGCGGCCGGGATGGCGCGGCAGGCCGGGTTCGATAACTTCAACCTCGACTTGATGCATGGCTTGCCCGATCAGTCGCTGGAAGATGCCTTGAGCGATCTGCGCCAGGCGATCGAACTGAAACCGACGCACATCTCCTGGTATCAGCTGACACTGGAGCCGAACACCGTGTTCTGGAACCAGCCGCCGGTGCTGCCGGAAGACGATACGCTGTGGGATATCCAAGAGGCCGGGCAAGCGCTGCTGGCGGAGCACGGTTACGCGCAATACGAAGTGTCGGCCTATGCCCAGCCCGGTCGCCCGGCGCGGCATAACCTCAATTACTGGAGTTTTGGCGACTTCATCGGCATTGGCGCGGGTGCGCATGGCAAGCTCAGCCACCCGGACGGGCGCATCGTGCGCACCTGGAAGACGCGCCTGCCGAAGGACTATCTCAACCCGGCCAAGAGCTTCCAGGCTGGCGAGAAAGCGCTGACCAATGACGAGATGCCGTTCGAGTTCCTGATGAATGCCTTGCGCCTGACCGCCGGCGTCGAATCGCGCCTGTATCCTGAGCGCACCGGGCTGTCGCTGGAAAGCCTCGCTGAAGGCCGGGCAGCGGCAGAACAAAGCGGTCTGTTGCAGGTCGAACCGTCACGTCTGGCGGCTACCGAGCGCGGACAGCTGTTTCTCAACGACTTGCTGCAACAATTTCTGACCTGACTTCAGTCCCAAGGGAAAACGCATGGATTTGATACTCGACCTGCTCGCCACGGTGTCCCGCTGGAGCCGCAGCAACCTCTCGGAAATTGCCCTGGCCCTGGTGGGCTGCCTGCTGGTGCTGTTCGGCGCTGACTTCAAAGGCTGGGTCGAGCAACGCCTGGGCAGTATCGCCGGCGCCCTGCGCGTGCCGCTGATGGCGCTGCTGTGCATGATCGGCAGTGGCGCCGCGCTGATCTACGCCACGCCGTGGGTGATCAAGGGTTTGAGCCAGTTCAACAACTACAGCCTGGCGCCGGTGTTGTTGGTGGTGCTGGTGTTGATTGGCGTCGTCGCTGACCGCCGCTGAATCTAATGCACCAAAAAACACTGTGGGAGCGGGCTTGCCCGCGATGGCGGCATAACAGTCGACAAAAATGTTGAATGTTATGGCCTCATCGCGGGCAAGCCCGCTCCCACAGGTTCATCTACAGCCTGAGATCAGGACAGTTTCTCGAACTTCAGATCCCACACGCCATGCCCAAGACGTTCGCCACGGCGTTCGAACTTGGTGATCGGGCGTTCGGCCGGGCGTGGTACGCACTTGCCGTCTTCGGCGAGGTTGCGGTAGCCCGGGGCGACGTTCATCACTTCCAGCATGTACTCGGCGTACGGTTCCCAGTCGGTGGCCATGTGCAGAATGCCGCCAACCTTCAACTTGCTGCGCACCAGTTCGGCGAACGAGGCCTGAACGATACGACGCTTGTGGTGACGGCTCTTGTGCCACGGATCCGGGAAGAACAACATCAGGCGATCAAGGCTGTTGTCGGCGATGCAACGGTTGAGCACTTCGATCGCGTCGCAATCGTAGACCCGCAGGTTGGTCAGGCCCTGGGTCAGCACGCCATTGAGCAGCGCGCCGACACCCGGACGGTGCACTTCAACACCGATGAAGTCCTGATCCGGCGCGGCTGCGGCCATTTCCAGCAGCGAGTGGCCCATGCCGAAACCGATCTCCAGCGAGCGCGGCGCCGAGCGGCCGAACACCTGGTCGTAATCCACCGGCGCATCGGCCAGCGGCAGCACGTACAGCGGCGCGCCCTGGTCCAGACCGCGCTGCTGGCCTTCGGTCATGCGCCCGGCGCGCATCACGAAACTCTTGATGCGGCGGTGTTGGCGCTCGTCGCCTTCTTCCGTCTGGATAGGCGTGTCGTTCGATTCAGTCATCAATGGCTCTTACTTGATCAGACCATCCAGCGGCGAAGAGGCGCTGGCATAGAGTTTTTTCGGCATGCGGCCGGCGAGGTACGCCAGACGGCCGGCAACGATGGCGTGCTGCATGGCTTGAGCCATCATTACCGGTTGTTGGGCGTGAGCGATGGCCGAGTTCATCAGCACGGCGTCACAACCCAGCTCCATGGCGATGGTGGCGTCGGAAGCGGTACCGACACCGGCATCCACCAGCACCGGGATCTTGGCTTCTTCAAGGATGATCTGCAGGTTGTACGGGTTGCAGATCCCCAAACCGGAACCGATCAGACCGGCCAGCGGCATCACCGCGATGCAGCCGATTTCCGCCAGTTGGCGAGCGATGATCGGGTCATCACTGGTGTAAACCATCACGTCGAAGCCTTCCTTGACCAGCGTTTCTGCGGCCTTGAGGGTTTCGATCACGTTGGGGAACAGGGTTTTCTGATCGGCCAGCACTTCCAGCTTCACCAGGTTGTGGCCATCGAGCAGCTCACGGGCCAGGCGGCAGGTGCGCACGGCTTCGATGGCGTCGTAGCAACCGGCAGTATTCGGCAGGAAGGTGTAGCGCTCCGGCGACAGTACTTCGAGCAGGTTCGGCTCGCCTTCGATCTGGCCCAGGTTGGTGCGGCGCACAGCGAAGGTAACGATCTCGGCACCCGAGGCTTCGATGGCCTGGCGGGTTTCTTCCATGTCACGGTACTTGCCGGTACCGACCAGCAAACGCGACTGGTAAGTACGACCGGCCAGGACGAAAGGCTTGTCGCTACGAACGATGCTCATGGGGAATCCTCTTTAGGGGTGAGGGTCTTGCAGAATTCTGTGCCCTTGCGAACCGGGCGATTAGCCGCCGCCGATGGCGTGCACCACTTCGACGTTATCGCCGTCGTTGAGAAGGGTGTCGGCATGCTGGCTGCGCGGGACGATATCCAGATTGAGTTCGACTGCCACCCGGCGACCGGTCAGGTCCATACGGGCGATCAGGGCCGCAACGGTTTCACCGTCGGGCAGTTCAAGGGATTCGCCGTTCAACTGAATGCGCATGCGCTAGGCCGCCATCATTTTTAGGGGGTGGCATTCTAGCCCGATCATGACCTAAAGGTCAGCACCAAGCGTCAAGCGGTTTACTGCAGGCGCCAGGCGGCAAGTCCAAGGCACAACCAGCCGACCAGAAACGCCAGGCCGCCGAACGGCGTGATGATGCCGAGCTTGCTGATGCCGGTGGTGGTCAACACATACAGGCTGCCGGAGAACAGCAGAATGCCCACGGTGAAGGAAACGCCGGCCCAAGTGACCAGTCGGCCCTGAATCTGCGTGGCCAGCAGCGCCACACCGAACAGCGCCAGAGTGTGCACCAGTTGATAGGTGACGCCGGTATGGAAGATCGCCAGATACTCGGGTGTCAGGCGGTTTTTCAGGCCATGGGCGGCGAAGGCACCCAAGGCGACCCCGGTGAAACCGAAAAAAGCGGCCAGCATCAAAAAGCCACGCAGCATTGGGAACTCCAGTCAGACTCGATCGGCAGGGTCTGTATAATGGCCCGCTCCACGGGTTCGGCCAAGCCATCTCTATGCTGCGTACAATTTTCCGTCGCCTCACGAAGGCCCTGCTCTGGTTCGCGGGTGGCAGCGTCGTGCTGGTCCTGCTGTTCCGCTTCGTGCCGCCGCCCGGCACGGCGCTGATGGTCGAGCGCAAAGTCGAATCCTGGGTCGACGGCGAACCGATCGACCTGCAACGCACGTGGAAACCGTGGGACGAGATCTCCGACGACCTCAAAGTCGCGGTCATGGCCGGTGAAGATCAGAAGTTTCCGGAGCATTGGGGCTTTGATTTCAGTGCGATCCAGGCCGCATTGGCGCATAACGAGCTGGGTGGTTCGATTCGCGGCGCCAGCACCTTGAGCCAGCAAGTGTCGAAGAACCTGTTTCTGTGGTCGGGTCGCAGCTATTTGCGCAAAGGCCTGGAAGCCTGGTTTACCGCGCTGATCGAGGTGTTCTGGCCCAAGCAACGGATTCTTGAGGTGTACCTCAACAGCGTCGAGTGGGACGACGGGGTGTTTGGCGCTGAGGCTGCGGCCCGCCATCACTTTGGCGTAAGCGCGAAGTCGCTGACACGACAGCAGGCGAGTTATCTGGCGGCCGTTCTGCCCAACCCCCGCGTCTGGAGCGCAAGCCATCCGACGGCTTATGTGTCGCGCCGGGCCGGGTGGATTCGGCAGCAGATGAGTCAATTGGGCGGGACCAGTTATCTGCTGGGGCTTGATGATTCGCGCCGGGCGCCTTGGTCTGAATAACGCTGAAGATCCCCTGTGGGAGCGAGCTTGCTCGCGAATACGGTGGATTCAGCAGTGGCGGTGACTGACACTCCGCTTTCGCGAGCAAGCTCGCTCCCACATGGGTTTTGTGTGAAGCCTGAAATGAAAACGCCCCGATCATCGCTGATCGGGGCGTTTTTTTGTTGCCTGAGCGCCGGTTATGCGGCGATCGACAACTTGAGCTTGTTCATCGCGCTCTTTTCGAGCTGACGGATCCGCTCGGCCGACACGTTGTACTTCTGCGCCAGGTCGTGCAGCGTGGCTTTCTCTTCTGCCAGCCAGCGCTGGTAGAGGATGTCGCGGCTACGTTCGTCCAGCACTTCCAGCGCT
>NZ_QAIU01000623.1:0-1136 GCF_003061205.1 Pseudomonas sp. HMWF006 | reverse complement strand
TCGATGATTTTGGCTACGACGCCAGCGCCGACGGTACGACCGCCTTCACGGATAGCGAAACGCAGACCGTCTTCCATCGCGATGGTTTTGATCAGGGTAACAGTCATCTGAATGTTGTCACCTGGCATTACCATTTCAACGCCTTCTGGCAGCTCGCAGTTACCAGTCACGTCAGTAGTACGGAAGTAGAACTGTGGACGGTAGCCTTTGAAGAACGGAGTGTGACGACCGCCTTCTTCCTTGCTCAGAACGTAAACTTCTGCGGTGAACTTGGTGTGCGGCTTAACCGAACCTGGCTTAACCAGAACCTGACCACGCTCAACGTCGTCACGCTTGGTACCACGCAGCAGAACGCCGCAGTTCTCGCCAGCACGACCTTCGTCGAGCAGCTTGCGGAACATCTCAACACCGGTGCAGGTGGTGGTGGTGGTGTCACGCAGACCAACGATTTCCAGTGCATCTTGAACGCGAACGATACCGCGCTCGATACGACCAGTCACAACAGTACCGCGACCCGAGATCGAGAATACGTCTTCGATTGGCATCAGGAATGGCTTGTCGATCATACGAACTGGTTCTGGGATGTAGCTGTCCAGAGTTTCAACCAGCTTCTTGACGGCAGTGGTGCCCATCTCGTTGTCGTCTTTGCCTTCCAGCGCCATACGAGCCGAACCGATGATGATTGGAGTGTCATCGCCCGGGAAGTCGTAGGTGGACAGCAGGTCGCGAACTTCCATCTCAACCAGTTCCAGCAGCTCAGCGTCGTCTACCAGGTCAGCCTTGTTCAGGAAAACCACGATGTACGGAACGCCTACCTGACGGGACAGCAGGATGTGCTCACGGGTTTGTGGCATCGGACCATCAGCGGCCGAGCAAACCAGGATAGCGCCGTCCATTTGAGCAGCACCGGTGATCATGTTCTTCACATAGTCAGCGTGACCTGGGCAGTCAACGTGAGCGTAGTGACGGATCAGCGAGTTGTACTCAACGTGCGCGGTGTTGATGGTGATACCGCGAGCTTTTTCTTCTGGAGCGCTGTCGATCTTGTCGAATTCAACTACGGCCGAACCGAAAACTTCGGAGCAGACGCGAGTCAGAGCAGCGGTCAGAGTGGTTTTACCGTGGTCAACGTGACC
>NZ_QAIU01000622.1:4844-5793 GCF_003061205.1 Pseudomonas sp. HMWF006 | reverse complement strand
AACCCTCCCAGCCCTCAATGAAAGGCCCGGCAGCGCTGGCGTCCACTGACGCTCGCGGCTGCCCGGTTACGGTGGATCCCGATGAAGAATTCGCTGCTGCGCCTCAACGATAAGCTGTACATGACCTGCATCTGGGTCGCGGGCCTGTCGGTCCTGGCCATCGCCCTGATCATTCCCTGGGGCGTATTCGCCCGTTACGCCCTCGGCACCGGTTCGAGCTGGCCGGAACCCACCGCGATCCTGCTGATGATGGTCTTCACCTTCATCGGCGCCGCTGCCAGTTATCGCGCCGGTGCGCACATGGCCGTCGCCATGGTCACCGACCGTTTACCACCCAACCTGCGCAGAACGATGAGCGTCATCTCGCAGTTATTGATGGGCACCATCTGCCTGTTCATGACCATCTGGGGCGCCAAGCTGTGCGCCTCGACCTGGAACCAGTTCATGAGCGCCCTGCCAACCTTGCGCGTGGGCATCACCTACATGCCAATCCCGATCGGCGGCGCGCTGACGCTGATCTTTGTCGTGGAAAAACTGCTGTTCGGTGACCAAAGCAATCGCCGCGTGGTGCGGTTCGACCTGGTTGAAGAAAACGAAGGGGCTGCCTGATGGACGCATTGATTCTGTTAGGCAGTTTTATCGTGTTGATCCTGATCGGCATGCCGGTCGCCTACGCCCTCGGGTTGTCGGCGCTGATCGGCGCGTGGTGGATCGACATCCCGTTCCAGGCCTTGATGATTCAGGTGGCCGGCGGGGTCAATAAATTTTCCTTGCTGGCGATTCCGTTCTTCGTGCTGGCCGGGGCGATCATGGCCGAGGGCGGCATGTCGCGGCGGCTGGTGGCGTTTGCCGGGGTGTTGGTGGGGTTCGTGCGTGGCGGTCTGTCGCTGGTCAACATCATGGCCTCGACCTTCTTCGGTGCGATCTCGGGATCGTCGGTGGCCGACAC
>NZ_QAIU01000622.1:0-4834 GCF_003061205.1 Pseudomonas sp. HMWF006 | reverse complement strand
ACGCCACCAAGCCATAACTCGGTGCTTTATTCGCTGGCGGCCGGTGGCACCGTGTCCATCGCCTCGCTGTTCATGGCCGGCGTGGTCCCGGGCCTGTTGATGAGCGCATGCCTGATGGTGCTGTGCCTGATCTTCGCGAAAAAACGCGACTACCCGAAGGGCGACGTCATCCCGCTGCGCGAGGCCTTGAAGATCTGCGGCGAAGCACTATGGGGCATGATGGCGATGGTGATCATTCTGGGCGGCATTCTGTCCGGGATCTTCACCGCCACCGAGTCCGCGGCCATCGCCGTGCTCTGGGCGTTCTTCGTGACCATGTTCATCTATCGCGACTACAAATGGAGCGAACTCCCGAAACTGATGCACCGCACGGTGCGCACGATTTCGATCGTGATGATCCTGATCGGCTTCGCGGCGAGCTTCGGCTACATCATGACCCTGATGCAGATCCCGGCGAAGATCACCACGCTGTTCCTGACCCTGTCGGACAACCGCTACGTGATTCTGATGTGCATCAACGTCATGCTGCTGTTGCTCGGCACGGTGATGGACATGGCGCCGCTGATCCTGATCCTCACGCCGATTTTGATGCCGGTGATTCTCGGCATCGGTGTCGATCCGGTGCAGTTCGGCATGATCATGTTGGTCAACCTGGGGATCGGGCTGATCACGCCACCGGTGGGCGCGGTGCTGTTTGTCGGCTCGGCGGTGGGCAAGGTCAGTATCGAAAGCACCGTGAAGGCGCTGCTACCGTTCTACGCCGTGCTGTTTCTGGTATTGATGCTGGTCACCTACATTCCGGCGATTTCGCTGTGGTTACCGCATCTGGTGTTGTAACCCCGACGCTGTGGCGAGAGAGCCCGCTCCCTCGCCACAGGTGTTGCTTCAGGCCCGCCATACCATGTAGGCCGCCACCACCAGACACACACTGGCAAACCCCACCTGCAACGCTCGCGCCGGCACCCGTGCGCAGAGCTTGCGACCGATGATCATGCCGACGATGCTGGCGACGATGAACGCCGCACCCTGAGCATCTATCCGCACACCGGCGTGAAACGCCCCGATCACGCCAATCGCCGAGATCAGGCTGATCACCATCAACGACGTGGCGACGATGCCGCGCATCTGCACATCGGTCAGTTGCTTGAACGCCGGCACGATCAGGAAGCCGCCACCAACGCCGAGCAACCCGGACACCACGCCGGTAATCGCGCCCAACGCCGCCAACGTCGCGGTGCATTTGGCGGTCCAGTCGAAGCGCCCGGTCTGCTCGTTGAGCATGCAGTTCTTCTGGCCCCAACTGGCGTGACCGTGGTCACTCGGGCCTGCTTGCGCGCGCTCGCGGCGCAACATGCGCCAGGCCACCATGACCATCAGCAGACTGAACAGCATCATCAGGATCTGCTCCGGCAACTGATGCGCGAAGTAGATGCCCAGCGGCGAAAACACCGCGCCCAGCGCCGCAATCAGCAACGCCGCGCGATAACGCACCAGACCATGGCGCAAACCGTCGACGGCACCGACCGCCGCGGCACTGCCCACCGCAAACAAGGCCACGGGCGCAGCCTGAGTCATCGTCCAGCCGAGCCCGAGCACCAGCGCTGGCACCGCGAGAATCCCGCCGCCCGCGCCGGTCAGCCCGAGCACCAACCCCATCACCACGCCAAACAGACTAGCCAGCAACATAGAGGCCTCTCAATCGACGTTGGACACGGCGGTCAGCCATTCACGGCCCTTGAGCATGCCGTTCCAGTAGAACCACGGCAGCAGCGTCGCCTTGAGCCACCAGGCCGAACGGCGCGGTACAGTCGCATCGAGGGGAAAGGTCGGCAGCAGTTTTCCGCCGTAGCCAAACTCGGCGAGGATCACCTTGCCCTTCTCCACCGTCAGCGGGCAGGAACCGTAGCCGTCGTATTTCAGCGGCAGCGGTTGGCCCTTGCGCAAGGCCAGCAGGTTTTGCGCCACCACCACGATTTGCTTGCGCACCGCCGCCGCGGTTTTCGCATTGCTGGTGCCGCAGATATCACCCAGCGCGAACACGTGCGGATAACGCGGATGTTGCAGGCTGTGCGGATTGACCTCGCACCAGCCAGCGGCATCGGCCAATGGACTTTGCGCGATGAAATCCGGCGACACCTGCGGTGGAACGACGTGCAGCAGGTCGAAGGTTTTCGCCTCACGGGTGACGTTACCGTCGGCGTCCTTGGTCTCGAACCACGCGGTTTTCGCTGGGCCGTCGACCTTGACCAGGTTCGAGTTGAACGCCAGTTGCGCGTTGTATTTTTCGATGTACTTCATCAGTGGCGGCACGAATGTCGCCACGCCAAACAGCGCGGCGCCAGCCAGGTTGAACTCGACCTTGATGTTGTTCAGCAATCCGCTTTTGAGCCAGTGATCACAGGACAGGTATAGCGCTTTCTGCGGTGCACCGGCGCATTTGATCGGCATTGCCGGTTGCGTGAACAGCGCTTTACCGCCGCGCAGTTTCTGCACCTGATCCCAGGTGTATTGCGCATGCTGATAGCTGTAGTTGGACGTCACGCCGTGCTGGCCGAGGCTTTCCTGCAAGCCTTCGATCTTGTCCCAGGCCAGGCGCAGGCCGGGGCAGACAATCAGGTTCTGATAGCTGACGGTGCGTTGATCGTTGAGGGTCAGCTGGCGCTTGTCAGGATCGACAGCGGTCACCGCTGCTTGAATCCAGGTGGCCTGACGGGGCATCACCTTGCTCATCGGCCTGGCGGTGTCTTTGGCGTCGTAGGCGCCACCGCCAACCAGCGTCCACGCCGGTTGATAGTAGTGCTGGGCACTCGGCTCGATCACCGTGACGTTCAAATGTGGATCGCGCTTGAGCAGGCTGGCGACGAAGCCGATGCCCGCCGTACCGCCGCCGATCACCACGATGTCTGCACTGATGGATGGGCCCCAGTGTTGATCGTTCATTGCTTGTTCCTTATTGCTGCACGCAAGGTTTTTTCCGGCCATCCCACAAATCCATTGCAGGAGTGAGCCTGCTCGCGATAACGGTGTGACAGTCACAGAAGATGCTGGCTGACCCACCGCTTTCGCGAACAGGCTCACTCCTGCAGGGGTAGTGTGCTGGCAAGCATTTATGGGTGACCGAGGCTTTTCAGCACCGCGCCGCAATACAACCCGGACAGGGTCTTCATCACCTGAATCACTTCAGGACTGGCCAGGCCATAAAAAATGTATTTGCCTTCACGGCGAGTCGCCACCAGCCCTTCATCGCGCAGGATGCCCAGTTGCTGGGACAGCGTCGGTTGACGCACGCCGGTCATTTTTTCCAGTTCGCCGACATTGCGTTCGCCCTGGGTCAATTGGCACAGGATCAACAAGCGATCCTCATTGGCCAGGGCCTTGAGCAGCGCGCAGGCCTTGGAGGCCGAGGCGCGCAGTTGGGCGACTTCACATTCGGTCAGACTGGATTGCATTTGCACGATGCCTTCAACGTCACTTAAGCTGTGAACATTATGTTTTTAGATAAAGTGTTGCAACCCATTTTCCTTGTTCAGGTTGGTGTCCATGCCCGCGCAGATTGAAGCTTTCCTCGACCCCGCCTCTTCGACCTACAGCTACGTGGTCTACGAAGCCGATGGCGGACAGTGCGCAATCGTCGACCCGGTGCTTGATTATGACGGCGCCGCCGGCCGTACCTGCACCGCCCAGGCCGACAAAATCATCGCCTTCGTTCACGCGCACAGCCTGCAGGTGCAGTGGCTGCTGGAAACCCATGCCCACGCCGATCACCTGTCCGCAGCGCCTTACCTGCGCCGGGAACTGGGCGGAAAAATCGCCATTGGCGAATCAATCAGCAAAGTGCAGAACGTGTTCAAGGCGCTGTTCAACCTGGAGCCGGAGTTCTGCGTCGATGGCTCGCAGTTCGATCACCTGTTTGCGCCGAACGAGTCATTCCGCATTGGCAACCTCAAGGCCACCGCCCTGCACGTCCCCGGCCACACCCCGGCGGACATGGCTTACCTGATCGACGGCGAACAGATTCTGGTCGGCGACACGCTGTTCATGCCCGACGTCGGCACCGCCCGCTGCGACTTCCCCGGCGGCAACGCGCATCAACTGTACAACTCGATCCACAAGCTGCTGGCCTTCCCCGCCAGCGTCAAACTCTACGTCTGCCACGACTACCCACCCGAAGGCCGCGCCGCGCAGTGCCAGACCACTGTCGGCGAGCAGCGCAAAAGCAATATTCATGTGCATGACGGAATCGACGAGGCGGCGTTCGTCGAGATGCGCACCAAACGCGATGCCGGGCTGGGCATGCCGACGCTGCTGCTGCCGGCGATTCAGGTCAATGTGCGGGCGGGGAATCTGCCACCGGCAGAGGAAAACGGCGTGGTGTACCTGAAGATTCCGCTCAACTCTCTATAGGAAAACGTCGCTCGAACCATCACCAGATTATTTTTCCTACGAACGCTGGCGATAGTGATGAACTGGTGAAAATCCTCTCAGCGATCAGACTCCATTGGGCAAACATTCAATGGAGTTTTCGCAATATGGATATTCGCCGTAATCACCGCGACATGACACCGCAACAGAAAGCTGCGTTCGTCGATGCGATCCTGGTACTGAAAAACAACGTCGACAGCGTCCTGCGCCCCGGACAGCAAAATCGCTACGATGACTTTGTGCAGATCCACAAAAACTCGATGGGCGGCGCCAATCCGCTGATACCCAATCCGCATCGCAGCCCTTTGTTCTATCCGTGGCATCGAATTCTGATTCGCCAGTTCGAACTGGCCCTGCAGTCCGCCACCAATGATCCGACCATTACCCTGCCCTACTGGAACTGGCAACTGAC
>NZ_QAIU01000621.1:2313-11176 GCF_003061205.1 Pseudomonas sp. HMWF006 | reverse complement strand
CACTTCGACCTTGCCGATCACCGGGCTGGCGCAGGCAGTGCCGGATCAAAGCAAGTTCATCGGCCTGCATTTCTTCAGCCCGGTGGAAAAAATGCCGTTGGTGGAAATCATCAAAGGCGCACAGACCAGTGATGAAACCCTGGCGCGCGGTTTCGATTTCGTCCTGCAAATCAAGAAAACCCCGATTGTGGTCAACGACAGTCGCGGCTTCTTTACCTCGCGGGTATTCGGCACTTTTACCAACGAAGGCATCGCTATGCTCGGCGAGGGCGTGAGCGCGCCGATGATCGAGACCGAGGCGCGCAAGGCCGGGATGCCGGTCGGGCCTCTGGCGATCTCTGATGAAGTTTCCCTCAGCCTGATGAGCCATATCCGCCAGCAGACGGCCAAGGACCTACAGGCAGAAGGGAAACCACTGATTGAGCACCCGGCGTTCGCCGTGATTGACTTGCTGCTCAACGAATACAAGCGTCCGGGCAAAGCCGCAGGCGGTGGTTTTTACGATTACCCGGCCGGTGCTCAGAAACATCTGTGGCCGGAATTGAAGACGCGCTTCGAGAAAGCGGATGGCCAGATTTCACCGAAGGATGTACGTGATCGTCTGCTGTTTGTGCAAGCCATCGAAACCGTGCGCTGCGTGGAGGAGGGCGTGCTGACCTCGACGGCGGATGCCAACGTCGGCTCGATCTTCGGCATTGGTTTCGCCGCGTGGACGGGTGGTGCGCTGCAGTTCATCAACCAATACGGCGTGCAGGATTTCGTCGCTCGTGCGCAGTACCTGGCCGAGCAATATGGCGAGCGTTTTGCCCCACCGGCGTTGCTGCTGGAAAAGGCTGCGAAAGGCGAGCTGTTTTAAGTGATCGGGTGAACGCTGAGGGGCTTGCCTTGCCGGGGTGTTTCAGGGCAGGCTCTGGGTGTTCATTATTCCCATCACGTGTCAGGTATTTTTTATGTCGCTACGCATCTGCATTCTGGAAACCGACATCCTGCGTCCGGAACTGGTCGATCAATATCAGGGTTACGGGCAGATGTTTCAGCGTCTGTTCTCGCAGCAACCGATAGCCGCCGATTTCACGGTCTACAACGTGATGCAGGGCGAATACCCAAGCGACGACCTGACGTTCGATGCGTACCTGATCACCGGCAGCAAGGCCGACTCGTTCGGTACCGATCCGTGGATCCAGACCCTCAAGCAATACCTGCTGACCCGTTACGAGCGTGGCGACAAACTGCTCGGCGTGTGCTTCGGTCATCAACTGCTGGCGCTGCTGCTAGGTGGCAAGAGCGAGCGCGCCACCCAGGGCTGGGGCGTTGGCACCCACAACTACAAACTGGCGGCCAAGGCGCCGTGGATGAACCCGGTACGGGAGGAACTGACGTTGTTGATCAGCCACCAGGATCAGGTCACTGCGCTGCCGGAAAACGCCACGGTGATCGCTTCCAGCGATTTCTGCCCGTTTGCCGCCTATCACATCAATGATCAGGTGCTGTGCTTCCAGGGGCATCCGGAATTCATACACGATTACTCGCGGGCGCTGCTGGAGCTGCGTCAGGAGGCGCTGGGTTCGCAGATTTACAGCAAAGGCGTGGCCAGTCTGGAGCAGGAACACCACGGCACCACGGTTGCGGAATGGATGATGCGCTTTGTGGCGCACAAGCCAGAAGCTGCCTGAACAGCTTCGTGAGCAGGCTCGCTCCCACTTGGATCTTCGTATCGACAAGGATCAATGTGAGAGCGAGCCTGCTCGCTAATTGTCCGGACAGCGCGGTCCCAGTTACAACCACCCGGATCGTTTGAAACTCGCCCACAACCCCACACACCCCACAGCGATAAACCCCAGCACGCCGAAATAGCCGTAATGCCAGCTCAACTCCGGCATGTTCTGGAAATTCATCCCGTAAATCCCCGCCACCGCCGTCGGAAACGCCAGAATCGCCGCCCACGCGGCAAACTTGCGTTGCACCACGCTCTGTCGCGAGGCCTCCAGCAGAACGCCAATCTCGATGGTCTGACTGGCAATGTCCGCCAGTGTGGTCAGGTCTTCCATCTGCCGTGTGACATGAATCTGCACATCGCGAAAATACGGGCGCATGTTCTTGTCGATGAACGGAAAGCTCAGCTTCTGCAGCTCTTCACCGATTTCCACCATCGGCGCTGCGTAGCGGCGCAAGCGCAACACGTCGCGCCGCAGGCCATGCAGTTTTTGAATGTCATGCTCGTTCAGTGCACTGCACAGAACATTGCGCTCCAGCTCATCAATCTCGGCGTGGATCGCTTCGCCCACCGGTTGATAGTTTTCGATCACGAAATCGAGCAGCGCGTACAGGACGAAATCTTCCCCGTGCTCCAGCAACAGCGGACGCGCCTCACAACGCTGACGGACATGGGCGTAGGACGCCGAGTGGCCGTTGCGTGCGGTAATGATGTAGCCCTTGCCGGCGAAGATATGCGTCTCGATGAACTGCAGGACGCCATGTTCACGGACAGGCGAGTAGGTGACGATAAACAGAGCGTCGCCAAAGGTTTCCAGCTTCGGTCGGCTGTGTTTTTCCAGGGCATCTTCGATCGCCAGTTCGTGCAGGTTGAACTGACGTTGCAGGTTGGACAGTTCCTGTGCGTTCGGCTCTTCGAGGCCGATCCAGACAAAATGGCCAGTCTTGGCGGCCCAGGCAGCGCCTTCATCGAGCGTAATATTGGAGACTTTTTTACCCGCGCTGTAGACCGCAGCAGCAACAACTCGACCCATGATGGTGGTTCACTTCTTCTTGGCAGGTGACGGGGAATACAAGGCTTCAGCTTAGCCGTGTCGTTGCTTGAGAGTCAGTGAAATCTGCACAGTTCACCGGCAAAAGAAAACCCGCACGGGGCGGGTTTCTTTTTCACGCAGCCTGGAGCTGGCGATCCATCGAGTCGATGCACTCGCGCATCTGCTCGCGACACTGGTTGATCAGCATGGGCATGTCGTCCATGGTCAGTCCGGCTGTAGGAATTGCTGGTAGCGAGCGTATGAGAACTTTCCCGCTTTGCCAGCGGTTCAGGCGCATGTGCTTGATGTAACTGCTGACGCACACCGGAACAATCGGCACGCCTGCGGCAATTGCCATCTGGAACGCGCCTTTCTTGAACGGCAGCAACTCCTCGCCCAGATTGCGCGTGCCTTCCGGGAACACCCAGATCGACGTGTCTTCATTCTGCAGCGTGTGGGTGGTGGTGAGCATCGACTGGCGCGCCTTGTGGGCGTTGCCACGGTCGATCAACACATTGCCGGCCAGCCAGAACAACTGGCCGAACAGTGGTACCCATTTCAGGCTCTTCTTGCCAATGCACACCGTACGGCGTGGCACGACATTACCGAACACGAACAGGTCGTAGTTGGATTGATGGTTGGCAATGATCACGCAGCTGTCCGGCTTGTTCATCAAGGCGCTGACGTCGGATTTGACGCGCAGGCGCAAAATGCACATCGCCGGCAAAGCGTAAAGGCGCGCGCACAACCGGCTGTTGTCCGGGTTGAAGGGGCGGCACAACCCGAGGATCACTCCGAGCACGCCAGCCAGAATAAAGTGCAGGCCCATCAATAACATACGAAACACGAACAGCATTTTCAGGCCCCACCGGGACAAAAGGTGGCGCAGTGTACGGATGTGCACTGTTTTCGGCAATTGTCGCTATAGAGTCCGGAGATAGCCGATGTTTAAGCGCATGTTTCCGAATGGCTTGTCAGACGCGTCCTAGAGCTACCACGGCGTTTTCAACCGCGTGCGCAAGAAAAAGCCCGACACGGCGGTCGGGCTTTGCTTTGTTGCTGCGGGCCAGAGATCAGCCCAGATGTTCCTGGTCCAGGATGATTGCGTTATCCAGAGTTTCCAGCAGCGCTTTGCGTACTTTCAGCTTGGTGTTCTTGTGCGCAGTCATGTTGATCTTCTTCAACTGACGCGCAGCGGCCAAAGCGGCACCTTGCAGCTCCTCGGCAGCGACGACTTTGTCGAGGAAACCTGCATCCACCGCGCTCTTCGGATCGAACATCTCACCGTTGATCACCGAGCGGTGGAAAGCCGAACGCCGCAGGCGATCTCGGGCCAGTTCGATACCGGCATGGTGCATGGTCATGCCGATCTGCACTTCGTTCAGGCCAATGCTGAACGGGCCGTCGACACCGATGCGGTAGTCAGCGGACAACAGAATGAACGCACCCTTGGCTACCGCGTGCCCCGGGCAAGCGACAATCACCGGGAACGGGTGAGAGAGCAGACGGCGGGCCAGGGTCGAACCGGCGGTCACCAATGACACGGCTTCTTTCGGGCCGGCGGTCATCACTTTCAAATCATAGCCGCCGGACAGAATACCTGGCTGGCCGGTAATGATCACAATGGCACGATCAGTCACTGCCTGATCCAGCGCCGCGTTGAACGCCGCAATCACGTCCGGGGAAATGGCATTGACCTTGCCGTTGTTCAAGGTCAGGGTCGCGATACCGTCTTCGAGGTGGTAGGAAATCAACTCACTCATGACGCTATTCCTTGTAAGAAAGATGCGCAGACGTTACCCACCACCGCAGGCCAGGTAAAGCGCCGTGACTGACCCGCCAGTCACCGTTTGCAAGGGAATCCGGTATAGCGCGCCGTTCTGCTTCTATATAGAAGGGCAGCGCTTACCGAAGATTGGCCGGTTTGCCATGGCCCGTCGGCGCGGCGAACGACGTTATCTCTTAACCGCATGAAAATTCTGAAAAAAAATTTGCCATCGGCAAAGCTTTCGACTACATTAGCGCGCCTCGACAGACAGAACATGTTTGAAGAGATACGGTGAAGTGTCCGAGTGGCTTAAGGAGCACGCCTGGAAAGTGTGTATACAGGAAACTGTATCGAGAGTTCGAATCTCTCCTTCACCGCCAAATTCGATTCTCAAGAAACCCCGATCTCGAAAGAGGTCGGGGTTTCTTGTTTTCCGCACCTGAATAGCCCTGGGCTCCTGTCTAAGCATCCGCGAGACCGCAGGTCGTCGCTCTACGCCCTATCGGCGCAGGCCGATCACGGGCCGCTTTCGTTGAATAATTTAACCAAGCAGTTAAAATCGGCGCACGAATGGCTCTGCGTTACGTGCTGCATCGAAGGATCGAGATTGGCATTACTGAGGTAGAAAGTAGTGGAACCACTATTTGCGGTCGTCGCGACGACAGGGTATTTGCTGTTGGTCGAGGTGCACTCTCGAAAGGTTATCCCGCTTGAGAATGAGCGCACTGAATACTACGGCGTTTCGTGGTTTCCCGGCAGCAAGGATTTTGTCTTGTCCCATTCAGGGCTGGATAACGTAAAACTGAAGGACATTCAGACTTACGCGACCTCTGAAGTAGGCTTCCTTTCTCACGGCTCTTTCCAGTCCGAAACGTTCCTGTCGGAACCGCACCAGGTGCTCTGTGCATCTGATGGTCGGGTGGTTTGCACCAACACCGGGCGCAACGCGATCACGGTGGTCGATCTGGCAAAACCTGGGCACTACCAGGAAAAACGTTTGAGCAACGTGCGCTGGGATCGTTTGTCGCTGGAAGAAATCACCGGCGATCATCTCAATTCCGTATTCGAAAAAGACGGGCACTTATATGTCATCGCCCACGGTCACCACAACGGTTCGCTGTTGGCGGTTCTGACTTATCCGGGGCTGGAGCTGGTCAGTCTGACGCCGATCGAACGGCGTACGGGCCTGCACAACGTGTGGGTGTCGGACGAAGGGCAGAAAATTGCCTGCCACAGCAACATTGGTGCACTGATCGACCTGGATACCAACGATGTCATCTGGGAATCCGGCAGTCCTATCTACACGCGAGGCCTGGCGGTGTCGTCCGATGTCATGCTGGTGGGGGAAAGCCAGATGACCGGACGGGATCTGCGTCGCAGTTCCATGAGCGGGTTGTGGGTTCTGGAGCGCAATACTTATAAGCCGCTGGACTACATTTGCCTCGGCCCTTACGGCGCAGTCAATGAAGTCCGGTTGTTGAACGTCAAGGACTTTGCGCACCACGGCCATACCTTTCCTTTCGTCTCGGAGTTGTACGAAAGGAGCCTGTTCAATCGCAAATCGGAAGAACGCTTAACCGCCTTCCAGCGTTCGCAGAGGATTCAACAGGAGTGGGCGGGAGTAGAACTCGTCTACGGCGTGCCGAAGTTGCTGGAGGACGGCGGTAAAGAAGCCATTCTCGGCAATCTTTGCCTGATCAAGCAAATAGATGACTCGGCACAGGAACAGCGCACTTTGGCGTTCAGCTACTCGCTGGATACGCCTTCCACGGATTCCCACGTGGCGGTGGTGACCTATCAAGGCAATGGTGGCGACACCGACATGAGTGCCCTGTTGATTCAGCCGATCAATGATATCGAGGCCGGGTTGGTCCTGTGGACAAACGACGGAGCGCGCTGGATGCCGGAGCCGGACGTGGGCCTTTCGGGCCTTCCTTATAGCGGCGACATACGCGTGGTCGCGAGCGCAGCGGGTCTGGAGTTTTATCTGAACAATAAATTGCTCATCAACGTAGAGGCGAGCAGATTGCCGCATCTTGGCGGTTCGTTGGGAGTTCGCTGGATTGGCTCTACCATTACCCGGTCTGTTGAATAATCAATCGGCTTGATGTCTGGTTGATTTGCAACCCACGCGTGGCCGGTTGGTCTATGGCCACTCAGGCTGAAGTGTATGGACTCAGACTCTACCCGAGATGAGGTGTAGGTATGGCAACAGAGAAAATCAATCCCCGGGAAAATATCGTGCTGCACCCGACTCAGGTTGCACAAGTCGACCGAGAGCGTGTTGTTGCTCAGAAGCCCTTCACTATCTGGTTTACCGGGCTGAGCGGTTCCGGTAAGTCGACGCTGGCATTTTCCATTGAAAAGTTGCTGATCGAGAGTGGAAAGCCTGCATACGTTCTGGACGGTGACAATGTGCGTCACGGACTTTGCAAGGATCTGGGGTTCAGCGCAGAAGATCGTTCGGAAAATATTCGTCGAATCGCCGAAGTGGCGCGGTTAATGAATGAGGCTGGCGTCACGGTGATGGTGGCATGCATCTCCCCGACGCGTGAGTGTCGCGAGAAGGCCAGAACAATCATCGGTGATGAACGTTTTCTGGAAGTTTATTTGAGTACGCCGCTGGATGTTTGCGAGCGTCTCGATCCGAAGGGACTTTACCGAAAGGCCAGAGCAGGGCTGATTCCTGATTTCACGGGCGTGTCTGCGCCTTATGAAGTGCCTGAGGCTCCTGCACTGGTTCTGGATGCAAGTGAGCGCTCCATTGCAGACTGCGTTGAGGCAATCGTCGCCAAAGCCAGGAATTGTGCGCAATAACGAAGTCATTTTTCAGTTGTTTGAAGTGGCGATCTGCAAGGCTGAGCACAGGCTCGCTTTTGTTGATCGCCATTTTTTTTCTACACACTCCACAGGGATTGGTCAGATGATTACCACTACAACCCATTCAATCGAGGGGCGCCAGATAACCGCCTATCTGGATATTGTCAGCGCCGAATCGGTGCAGGGCGTCAATGTGATCCGGGACATGTTTGCCGGCATGCGCGACTTTTTCGGTGGTCGCTCTCAGACATTGGAGCGGGCATTGAAGGAGGCGCGCATTCAGGCGACCGAAGAGATCAAGGAGCGAGCCCGTGCGTTGCAGGCGGATGCGGTGGTCGGGCTGGATTTCGAGATCAGTATGCCGGCCGGCAAGGGCGGCATGGTTGTGGTGTTTGCGACCGGGACGGCGGTGAAGCTGCGCTGATGTGAAGTTTGTGCCTGGTAGATTTCGTCATGGCCATTCATGTCCCGCAGCCACTGATCATCAGAGCTGAAAGCGGTAGGGCACCGGTTTTTCTGGACATGTTCGCGAATCCTTCGCAGTGAGGCGGGAGTGCCTGAATAGCTCAACTGCAACTGCGAGCGCCCTCCATTTTTTTGAATTTTTGCGGGCCATTCGTCGGGCATCAGTCGATATGAATCACAAGTCCGGTAATGACCGGCTAGTCTCAAAAGTCTTGGAGGTCGATATTTTTTCAGGCAAAAGGGTTTTTGCCGGTGTCGACACGTTACGAAGGGGCGAAGGTATGACTGATCCGTATATCGAAGACGATGGCGCTGAATTCCCGTTCAACAACTGTGTGCGATGCGGCCAGACGGAATATCAGTCGGGATTCGGCGAAGACCCGGTGCAGACTGGCAAGATCAAGGCGACGGCACCCAAGGGGCTGAAGGCGAAATTTTTACCCCGGGTTGCGAACCGCGCCCGAAAATAGTCCGCCCGCGAACAACCCCGTCCTGAACGGGGTTTTTTGCATTTTATGTATGTCCAGGGAAACGTCCTACAGATGATTGAAGTGTTTGAAGGCTTTTCACAAACTTTTCACGCCGCTCGAAGTAGGGTGAAGCCATCCGTTAGAAAGCAAGTCTCCAGCCCGTCTCCCCAGCGGGCTTTTTTTTGCCTGCGATAAAACCTTTTCCAGAATCGCTGTCCAATCGGCGCCAAGTGCGCGCGGCTGCCGGATTTCGTCTGGACTTTTGCGTTCATCCGGCATTAAATCCTGGCCCTTTTTTGTCATCCCCGATTTGTGAGGTTTGTCATGCGTTTAACTCTGCCTGCTCTGGTTCTGGGGCTTCTGGTTGCTCAAGGTGCAGTGGCCGGCGAAGGCACTGCCGCACTCGGCGGCGGTCTGGGTGGTGCGCTGGGTAATGTCGTCGGCCAGAAAATGGGCGGCAGCACCGGCGCAGCAATTGGCGCCGGTGTCGCAGGCGCGGCGGGTAGTGCGATGGCCGCTGGCAAGGGCAGCCGGACCAAAGCTGCCATCGGCGGCGGTGTCGGTGCGGCCGGTGGTTCGGTGATCGGCAACAG
>NZ_QAIU01000621.1:0-2303 GCF_003061205.1 Pseudomonas sp. HMWF006 | reverse complement strand
GTGCTGCCGGTGGTGCCGTGGGCGCCAACCTGGCCAAAGGTCACAAGCGTCACTGAGAGTGAACGCTTGTCAGAAAAAGCCCGACTCAATGTCGGGCTTTTTCGTGGCTGAACGTTTTCCCGGGAAATGTCTCCAATTGACATAAGCCCTGTGGGTATACCGTCCCGGTTCGGGAACTGTGAGGTTCAAATGCGTTTGTCATTATCTGCACTGTTTTTCGGATTAGTGATCGCTCAAGGCGCAATGGCCGCCGGAGATGGCAGCGCTGCCGTCGGTGGCGGACTGGGCGGTGTGCTTGGTAACGTGGTCGGTGGCCAGCTCGGCGGCAGCACCGGTGCAGCGGTCGGCGCAGGTGTCGGTGGCGCGGCGGGCGGCGCGGTCGGAGCGAATAAACACAATCGCACCGAAGCTGCCATTGGTGGTGGCCTCGGCGCAGCGGGCGGCTCAGTGCTGGGTAACAGCCTGGGCGGCTCCACCGGTTCTGCCATCGGTGCAGGTTTGGGCGGCGCGGCCGGTGGTGCAGTGGGCAACAACATGGGTGATGACGGCGGAAAAGCCCATTCTGGTGGTGGCCACAAGCACAATAAGTACAAACATAAAAATCGACATCATTGATCGAATATCGAAAACCAACCCGGCCCGGCGCCGGGTTTTTCGTTTCTGGCGGTCGGATGCTGGAACGATTGGCTGTAGGGCTTTTCGAAGGTAATACACTCACCAGACGCAGAGGTTTGCCATGACTCCCGAAACTGAAGGCAAGGAAGAGAAGGGCCCGAGCGGGTTGCCGTTTATCAATGATCCGGGGAACGAGGCCCCGGGGTCGTTGATGGACGATGCAACGGTGCCGTTGAATGATTCCGATGATGCTTTGGATGAGGAGTATGAAGAGGAAGAGGATGAGCAGTGATTGCTTGGCCGTTGGGTCGAATGTGATTCTGAATTTGAATCTTCAGGGCCTGAGGTTCTATCAGGCCCTCTGCGAAATTTCGTTAGCTATTTAACAGCGCGGGACATCAATCCTTCCGCGCTGATTTTAATGAAGGGTCCATTCAGGTGGGGGTATTCGTAATGGATATCCTGATCGGTAAAATCGACAAACGATTGGAATAGGTCTTCATCCAAGTAGCCACAAACATCGCTAGAAAATCCACCATCATGCATCTCGATCTGCTGGTTTTCGCATTCGGTAGCTGCCACGCACTCTTCATCAGGCAACAGCAATTCGAACTAGATTTTCCAATCTCGATTTCCGAAGGGCTGAAGCTTGAGAAGGACCTGACTCTAATGCCCTCAACAATTAGCGAAATAGCGTCCGCTACAATTGGTCTATTTCGACGACTAATGCGTTGTATACCTTACTCATGAGGACGCTAGCGATGCTAGCCACGAGCGGTAGAAATCCTTTTGCTCCTCTATATCATTTGTAAGGTCTCTGTCTTCGTAATCAAAAATCCGAACAATATCCTCATCTTCTGCAGGTTTTCCTTGTTGCATTTCATAGGCAACGAGTCCGCAAGACATTTGTGAACTCATGCTGGATGGATGAACATTGAGTTTGGAGCCTTTGCATAAAAACTGTATCTCCGGAAACTCCGCCCTCAACGCGCCAAAGCAGCCGTATAAGTCATATGAGGTGTAGCGCCTTGTCAGGCCGTTTTTTCTAGTAAAGGCCAGTGCTTTATTCTTCCGGTCGCATTCAATGATCGCGGTTTCCAATCCTTGGGCCGTTAGTATCTGGATGTTGATTGGATTCATCATTTTTTCCTGTTCGGGTTGAGCACCGAATAGCCTTTATAGCTGCCATCTTCATGGACAGGTGTAGCTCCCACGATATCTTGGCTTTTGACGCCTCCTGGGATTGCAATTTCCACCTCTCGCCGATGAGGTGACAAAGCTCCAAGCTCTTTGTTCACGTCAATTCCCTTGACGTTTTTTAGAACATAGATATACCCATCTGCAATTCCATATCCTGTCGCAAATTTCGTTGCCTGTTGTTCCGAAATTGAGGTGCTAATGTACCAACTCGGAGGGATTTTATTATCTAGCGCATGGAGAAACAGGTCTTTACTGTCGCCCCACGGCTCAAATCCAGTTTCGAAAATCTCCCAAGGCTCTCGGTCATCACCCCTGAACAGATATTGGTTTTCCTGTTTAGGTGCGGGCGTCGCGGGCTCTTTCGTATCAACACCAGCGTTGCTCAATGGGGCATCGAGATTGGAAGGAGTACGACAGTTTTTTGCTCCGGGACAATCACTCAACCCCAACGGATCCACCCACCGCGTCGGATTCGGCACGTACTGGTA
>NZ_QAIU01000620.1:8657-9692 GCF_003061205.1 Pseudomonas sp. HMWF006 | reverse complement strand
GACGTGATCGCGCCGTCGGCGGCGATGGACGGTCAGGTGCGGGCGATTCGTCAGGCCCTCGACGCGGCCGGCTTCACGCAGATCCCGATCATGGCCTATTCGACCAAATTCGCCTCGGCCCTCTACGGCCCGTTCCGCGAGGCCGGTGGCAGCGCGCTGAAGGGCGATCGCAAAAGTTACCAGATGAACCCGATGAACCGCCGCGAAGCCCTGCGCGAATCGCTGCTCGACGAGCAGGAAGGCGCCGATGCACTGATGGTCAAACCGGCCGGTGCGTACCTGGACATCATCCGCGACATCCGTCAGGCCTCGCACCTGCCGCTGGCGGCGTATCAGGTCAGCGGCGAGTACGCGATGATCAAGTTCGGCGCGCAGGCCGGGGCGATTGACGAGGACCGCGTGGTGCGTGAAAGCCTTGGCGCCATCAAGCGAGCGGGTGCGGATCTGATCTTCACCTACTTTGCGATGGATCTGGCGCTGGCCGGGATCTGACAAACACCGAAGTGCCCTTGTGGGAGCTGGCTTGCCAGCGATTGCGGTAGCTCAGTCAACGTTGATTTTGACTGTGCCGGCCTCATCGCTGGCGAGCCAGCTCCCACAGGTTTTTGGGTGTTTTTGGGTCAGGGGCAGGCGAAATACGGCCGGATCCCGTGATCGCGAAAATAGCGTTCGATCACCTTCGGATCGGCGCTGTTGTCCGCTATCGCCACATAGGTGTCCGGGCGCAACAGATAAAATCCGTTACGCCCCAACCCCGCTGTTTCAAACGCCGGACGCCAGTCGAACACATGCAGCGGCAGATGGTGTGCGTGGCACCAGGCGATCATCTCGTCGCTGGTGTCGCCGTACACGTGCACCTGCCAGCACGGCTGCCGTAGTGGCTCGTAATTATCGCCTTCACCGTCATGCGCCCACGGCAGGCGATCGCCGCCGTGCACGTGGCCGGCCACGCCCTGGCTGAGCGGCATGCCGCGGTAGTTGAGGGTGACTTGCGACACAGTGCGAAAGAGAAATTCGCGGCTGGCCTCGAACGCC
>NZ_QAIU01000620.1:0-8644 GCF_003061205.1 Pseudomonas sp. HMWF006 | reverse complement strand
GTCGAGCAGGCCCGGTTCGGCGCCGCCGCCGAGCACCGCCGCGAGTTTCCACGCCAGATTGATCGCATCGCCGATGCCGGTGTTCATGCCCTGACCACCGGCCGGACTGTGCACGTGCGCGGCATCGCCGAGCAGGAACGCGCGAGCGCTGCGAAAGTGTTCGGCCACCCGGTGATGCACGCGGTAGGTGGAAAACCAGTGCACGTCCTCGATGTGGACTTTCAGGTGTTCGATGGCGCGGCTGCTGACATCGGAAAACGCCAGGGTGTCGGCGCGATCCGCACGCTCGTCGCGCACCGTGCCGATCAGCCGCGCGCGGCCTTCGCCAGCCAACGGGAACACCGCGAGAAAGTCCGCCTCATCCAGGTCCAGGTGCAGCTCGCCATTCATCGCCAGGCCGCTGGCCTTGACGTCTGCCACATAGAAGATCTGTTGATACGTGCCGCCAGGAAAACCGGCGTCGAGGGATTTGCGCACCACCGAACGGGCGCCGTCGCAGCCCGCCAGATAGCAGGCCTGACAGACTTCCTGCTCGCCATCGGGCAAGCGCAAATGCGCGGTGAGGCCGTCGCTGGTTTCCTCGAAGCTCTCCAGCGTGGTGTTGCGTTCGACACTGACGCCGTAATCTTCCAGGCGCTCGATCAGCAGCCGTTCATGTTCATCCTGGGGGAAGATTTCGACGAACGCGTAGGGTGTCAGCCCTTCGCCAATACGGTTCAGTGGCAATTGCGCGACCGGTTTGCCGTTGACCCAGAAGTTCGCCGCCGCCACCCGATGGCCCTTGCGTACCACGGTGTCGGCCAGATCCAGCTGACGATACAACTCCAGGGTTCGCGCCTGTACCGCCAGCGCCCGGGACGTGGTGCCAGGGGCGGAGGTCTTGTCGAGGATGCGCACGCGCACACCGAGTTTGCTCAGCCACAGGGCCAGCACCAGGCCGGTCGGGCCGGCGCCGATGATCAGTACGTCGCTGCGGTTCATGGCCTGTCCTCCTTCAGCTGTGCAGCAAGTATGGATCAGCAGGGCGGCGCGGCCAGTTTGTCAGCCAGACGGAGAAGGCCCCGCAGCGGTGGCGCTGCCGGGCCTTTGCATTTTTGCCGGGATTGTGTGGCGAGGGCGCTGGACTGCGCGGCAGTGCGCTTCTATCAGAGAAGCAGGGCCGCTTCGCGACCCGACGGCGGCAAGCGCGCTCGCTACAAAGATCGCGATATTCACGGGAACAGTGTTTCGTTGCGGCAGTCCTAGCCTGCGCCACACCTTTGATCGTATGGTGAACCGGCTCAACGCACGCCAAGGAGCACTATGTACAGCCCTCGATTACTGATCTCTCTCGCTGCACTGCTGGTGCTCGCCGGTTGCGCGGGCCAGCGCAGCAGTGAACCTGCCCCGCGTGCGCCCGCCGAAGTGAAGGCCGAAATCGTGCGGCTGATGCCGGCAAAAGTGCCTGACCGCCAGGGCTGGGCCACCGATATTTATGCCGCGTTCGCCGCGCAGAACATCAGTCCGACCACGCAAAACCTGTGTTCGGTCCTGGCAGTGGCCGAGCAGGAATCGACCTTTCAGGTTGACCCGACGGTGCCGGGCCTGGGCAAGATCGCCCGTGACGAGATCGACCGCCGCGCCGGCAAGGCGCACATCCCCGGGATGCTGGTCAGCGCCGCGCTGGCGGTGCGTTCGCCCACCGGCAAGACCTACAGCGAACGCCTGAACGCGGCGCGCAGCGAGAAAGACTTGAGTGCGGTGTTCGACGACTTCATCGGCATGGTACCGATGGGGCGCACCTTGTTCGGTGGCTTCAACCCGGTGCACACCGCCGGGCCGATGCAGGTCAGCATCGAATTCGCCGAGCAGCATGCGAGGGACTACCCGTACCCGGTCAGCGGCACGATCCGCCACGAAGTGTTCACCCGCCGTGGCGGCATGTACTTCGGCATCGCGCATTTGCTCGGCTATCCGGTGAGTTACCGCGAGCCGTTGTACCGCTTTGCCGACTTCAATGCCGGGTGGTACGCCAGCCGTAATGCGGCGTTCCAGAACGCGGTCAGCCGTGCCTCGGGCATTCCCTTGGCGCTGGATGGCGACCTGATCCGCTATGACTCGATCCTGCCCGGCAGCACCGAGCTGGCGGTGCGCACCCTCGGCAAGTCGCTGGGCATGCGCAATCCGACGATTCGCGATCAACTGGAGAAAGGCAAGACCCTGGAATTCGAGGAGACGAAGCTCTATCAACGGGTGTTTGAGCTGGCGGACAAGGCCGAGGGCAAAACCCTGCCGCGCGCCGTGCTGCCGGGGATCGTGCTGCAGAGCCCGAAAATCACCCGCAAACTGACCACCGCGTGGTTCGCCAAACGTGTGGATGAGCGCTACAAACGCTGCATGGCCAAGGCCGGTTGATGCGTGCTCAAAGCACTTTGACGGCTCTGCCGATGGCCTGAATCGGTCCGGTCGGTTTGCCGATCGGCGAGCCGTTGGCGCCTTCGAGGGTGAGTTCGAACAGCTGGTTCGGTTGCAGCGGCGGCAGTTTGTCCAGCGGCACCTTCAATGCCTGCCCCGGTTTGACCAGTCCCAGCGACACCGGCCCTTGCCAGCCGTCAGCTTTGGTCCAGAACTCCAGCGCCTTGTCCGCCGGCACTTCGACCACTCCCAGCGGAATCAACTGGATCTCCCGTGCGTTGTTCGCCTGGATCACCCAGCCTGGCGCCTTGTCCTGCGGGGCGACCAATACCACCAGATAGCTTGGTTTCGGCGCGGTCTGGGTCACCAACAACGTCCCCAGGATCAGCGTCGCGGCCAGCCCGGCGGCGCTCAGACTCCGCCACAACGGCAGCAGATTCCACCACGAAGGACGCGCAGGCTCAGGTGCCTTGCGCGAGAGTCGTTCGACACTGCGTTCGATGCGTGGCCACAAGTGCGGCGAGGGCGGATGCGTTCCGGCCAGGTCCGTCAGATCCAGCAATCGCCGCTCCCAGGCATCCACCGCGGCTTGCAGTTCGGGCTCGTTGCGCAAGCGCTGTTGCACCGCTTCGCGCTCCGGCGCTGACAGGGTGCCGAGCACGTATTCGCTGGCCAGTTCATCAAGTTGCCGCGCCGATTCAGTGGTCATCCCATGCACTCCCGCAACGCATTGAGGCTGCGTTTGATCCAGGCTTTGACGGTGCCCAGTGGCGTGTCGAGACGGGTGGCGATCTGCGCGTGGCTGTAGCCGTCGACGTAGGCATGCAGGATGCAACTGCGCCGTTGTGGTTCCAGTTGTTCCAGACAGCGGTGGATGCGCGCCGAATGCGCGTGGGCGTCGAAACCGTCCTCATCCACAGCCACTTCGTGAGCTTCGTCAAAGGGCGTTTCCCGGCCCTGATCACGTAACAGATTCAGCGCCAGATGCCGGGTCACGCTGAACATCCAGCCACGCGCCGAACCTCGCGCCGGATCAAATCCCGCCGCGCCGTTCCAGATCTTGATGAATGCCTCATGAACAATGTCCTCCGCCAGCGCCGTGTCGCGCACCAGCCGCTTGGCCACGCCGAGCAGGCGTGGGCCTTCCTGCACATACAAATCGTGCAGGGCCAGGCGCTCGCCTCGGGCACAGGCAGCGAGGCGGGCTTCGTAATCGAAAACGGATTCGGCTAAAGGCATGTCGTGCAATCTAGCTCACATTCCGCAAACATCCACACAACTCCATTCCCTTTGCAGGAGTGAGCCTGCTCGCGACAGCGGTACGTCAGTGAAGCCTGTGTTGGCTGACACTCCGCTGTCGCGAGCAAGCTCACTCCTACGGGGGATTTGCGGTGAGTCAGGAAATCAGTTCGCCGCCCAGAAGATGTAATCCGCCTGATATTTCACCACTTCCTGCTTGCCCTTGTTCGCCGCCGTGCATTCACTGCCCGGCGCCACGCCACCCTTGAGCGCGACCCGCTGGATGTAGCTGACGCCGCTCATCGCGCCTTTGCCCTCGGCCGGGTTGGCCTTGACCAGTTGATAAGGCAGGTTGCCCGGACTCGACGGCGCCACGGCCAATTGCGTGCCGGTGACTTTCGAACCGTCCTTGGCCTGCCAGGTGGCGGGTGGGCCGAAGTAGGTGCCGACTTGCTTGCCGCTGCGATCATTGAGCACCGCTTTGGGGCCGACAAAGGTCCACTCGGTCTGCCCGGCGGCATTGGGTTTGTCGCGGCATTCGTAGGTGATTTCGCCGACGCCGGTGGTTTCCATTGCGACTTTGTGGCCATCCGGGACTTTGATGCTGTCCGGCAGACCGCTTTGGGCGAAAGCGCCGGCGGAGGCTGCGAGCAAACCGGTGAAGCAAATCAGCTGTGTGGTGTTCATCAGTGTGTTCTCCGAAAAGGGTAGATCGCTGGCAGCCATCAGTGGCTGTTACAGGGACTACCCGTGGCGGAGACGTTTGGATGCAGTGGCTGAAAAAATATTTTTCTGGATCACCTCTATACCTGTGGGAGCTGGCTTGCCAGCGATGGCGTCGTGTCAGCCAACATCGTTTTCTCTGATACACCGCAATCGCTGGCAAGCCAGCTCCCACAGGGTTCCTTATTGGGTTTGAGGCCGGAGGCGTTCAGCAACTCCTGGGTGTAAGAATGTTGCGGCGCGGCGAAGATCTCCCGCGACGATCCTTGCTCGACCACCTTGCCGTCCTTGATCACGATCAAGTCATGGGCCAGTGCGTGCACCACTGCCAGGTCATGGCTGATGAACAGATAGGTCAGACCATGCCTGATCTGCAATTGCCGCAATAATTCCACCACCTGCTTCTGCACCGTGCGATCCAGCGCCGAGGTCGGTTCATCGAGCAGAATCAGCGCCGGCTCCAGCACCAAGGCGCGCGCGATGGAAATGCGCTGGCGCTGGCCACCGGAAAACTCGTGGGGGTAACGATGGCGGCTTTGCGGGTCGAGGCCGACCTCCTCGAGCACGCGAATCACCGCCGCTTCGCGCTCGGCCGCAGTGCCGATACCGTGGGTCAGCAGGCCTTCGGCAATGATCTGCTGCACCGACATCCGAGGGCTGAGGCTGCCGAACGGATCCTGGAACACCACTTGAATCTGCCGCCGCAACGGTCGCATCAAGCGTTGATTGAGCAGGCTCAGCTGTTTGTTGCCGAAACGGATACTGCCCTCCGATTCCACCAGGCGCAGGATCGCCTGACCCAACGTCGACTTGCCCGAACCCGACTCACCGACAATGCCCAGGGTCTTGCCGCGTTGCAGGGTGAAACTCACGCCATCCACGGCTTTGATGTAATCCTGCTGGCGACTGAACAACCCTTTGGGCAACGGGAACCAGACCTTCAGATCGTCGACCTCAAGCAAGTTGTGATCGTACTCACTCGGCACCGGCGCACCGCTGGGTTCAGCCTCGATCAACAAACGACTGTAAGGATGCTGCGGCGCCCGAAACAGCGCTGCGCAATCGGCCTGTTCGACGATCTCGCCATGGCGCATCACGCATACACGTTGAGCGATGCGCCGCACCAGATTGAGGTCGTGGCTGATCAGCAACAGCGACATGCCGAGGCGCTGCTGCAGCTCGATCAGCAATTCGAGAATCTTCTGCTGCACGGTCACGTCGAGCGCCGTGGTCGGTTCATCGGCGATCAACAACTGCGGCTCGTTGGCCAGCGCCATGGCGATCATCACCCGTTGCCGCTGACCGCCGGAGAGCTGATGCGGATAGGCTTTCAAGCGCTGCAGGGGCTGGCGAATACCGACCAGCTCCAGCAGCTCCAGCGTTCGTGCGCGAGCGGCGCGGCCCTTGAGGCCTTTGTGAATTTCCAGCACTTCGCTGACCTGCTTTTCCACGGTGTGCAGCGGGTTCAGCGAAGTCATCGGCTCCTGGAAAATCATCGCGATCCGGTTGCCGCGCAAACCGCGCATCTGCTGCTCGCTGGCCTGCAACAAGTCCATGCCGTGGTAGCGGATCGAGCCGCTGCTGCTGACACTTTTGCCCGGCAACAAGCGCAGGATCGAATGCGCCGTCACCGACTTGCCCGAGCCGGATTCGCCGACCAGTGCCAGGCATTCGCCACGGCGAATATCGAGGTTCACACCATGCACCACTTGCTGCCCGGCGAAGGCGACGCGCAGGTCGCGGATTTCAATCAGGTTGTCGTTCATGTCAGCTCCGGGGATCGAATGCGTCACGGCAGGCCTCACCGATAAACACCAGCAACGAAAGAATCAGCGCCAGCGCGAAAAACGCCGTCAGCCCCAGCCATGGCGCTTGCAGATTGCGCTTGGCCTGGCCGATCAGTTCGCCCAGCGATGCGCTGCCCGCCGGCATGCCGAAGCCGAGAAAGTCCAGTGCGGTCAGGGTGGCGATGGCGCCGGTGAGAATGAACGGCAGGTAGGTCAGGGTGGAGGTCATCGCGTTGGGCAGAATGTGCCGGCACATCAGTGCGGTGTCAGTCAGGCCCAAGGCCCGCGCGGCTTTGACGTATTCCAGACTGCGCCCGCGAAGGAATTCGGCCCGCACTACATCCACCAGTGCCAGCCAGGAAAACAGCGCCATGATCCCCAGCAACCACCAGAAACTCGGCGAGACGAAACCGGACAGGATGATCAACAGATACAGCACCGGTAGCCCCGACCATATCTCCAATAGCCGCTGCCCGAGCAAGTCGACCCAACCGCCGTAATAACCCTGCAATGCCCCGGCGACGATGCCCACCAGCGCACTGATGCCGGTGAGGATCAGTGCAAACAGAATCGAAATCCGTGTGCCGAAAATCACCCGCGCCAAGACGTCCCGTGCCTGATCGTCGGTGCCCAGCCAGTTGCTCGCCGAGGGCGGGCTCGGTGCCGGCTCGTCGAGGTCGTAGTTGACCGTGTCGTAGCTGAACGGAATCAGCGGGAACAGCATCCAGCCGCCCTGATCCTCGATCAGCCGGTGTACGTAGGCGCTGGCGTAATCCGGCTGGAACGGCAGTTCGCCGCCGAAATCGGTTTCCAGGTAATCGCTGAGAATCGGGAAATAGAAGGCGTCGTGATAGCGGATCACCAAGGGTTTGTCATTGGCAATCAGCTCACCGCCGAGGCAGACCAGGCACAGGCCGATAAACAGCCACAGCGACCAGCGTCCACGCCGGTTGGCCTTGAATTGCGCAATGCGGCGCTGGCCCAGAGGGGAAAGTGTGAACATCAGGCAGTCCTCGCCGAGAAGTCGATGCGCGGGTCGAGCAGGGTGTAGCAGAGGTCGCCAATCAGCTTGATCAGCAGGCCGAACAGGGTGAACAGAAACAGCGCGCCGAACACGACCGGATAATCACGCGACACCGCCGCTTCGTAGCTCATGCGCCCGAGGCCATCGAGGTTGAAAATGGTTTCGATCAGCAAGGAGCCGGCGAAAAACACCTCGATCAACGCCGACGGCACACCGGCCACCACCAGCAGCATCGCGTTGCGAAACACATGGCCGTAAAGCACGCGGCGCTCGGTCAAACCCTTGGCCCGCGCAGTGATCACGTACTGGCGGCTGATTTCGTTGAGGAAGCTGTTTTTGGTCAGGATGGTCAGCGTGGCGAAGCCGCCGATCACCAGCGCCGTCACCGGCAATACCAGATGCCAGAGGTAATCGCCGACTTTGCCGAGGGGGCTGAGGCTGTCGAAGTTGTCCGAGACCAGGCCCTGCACCGGAAACCAGTTGACGTAACTGCCACCGGCAAACACCACGATCAACAGAATCGCGAACAGAAACGCCGGCATCGCGTAGCCGATGATGATCGCCGTGCTGCTCCAGACATCGAAGGCGCTGCCGTTGGTGATTGCTTTGCGAATGCCCAGCGGGATCGAAATCAGGTAGGTGATCAACGTTGCCCACAAGCCCAGCGACAGCGACACCGGCAACTTCTGCGCGATCAGGTCGGTGACCTTGGCGCCACGAAAGAAACTGCTGCCCAGATCCAGTTGCGCGTAGTTTTTCAGCATCAGCCACAGGCGTTCGTGCATCGGTTTGTCGAAGCCGTAGTGGTGTTTGATTTCTTCGATCAGCGCCGGGTCGAGGCCACGGCTGCTGCGCCCGGCACCGCCCGTCGCGGCCACTTCGCCTCCGCCGCCCATGCTGTGTCCGCCGAAGCCTTGCAGGCGCGCAATGGCTTGTTCCACCGGGCCACCCGGTGCGGCCTGCACGATGAGGAAATTGACCACCAGAATGCACAGCAGCGTGGGGATGATCAGCAGCAAACGCCTACTCAGATAACGCAGCATGTCACTGACCCCCCGCGAGCCGGGTGTGCATCTGTTGCGTGGTCAACGGCTTGGCCGAGACCTCCCACCAGGTGTTGAGGCCTTCGTCGTATGCCGGTTGCACAGACGGCATGCCGAAACGGTTCTGATACACCGTCGGCGTGCCTTTGGAGTAGTAGTTGGGAATCATGTAGTAACCCCATTGCAGCACCCGGTCGAGGGCGCGGGCGTAATGCACCATGGCTTCGCGAGTGTTGGCCTGGACCAGCCCGTCGATCAGTCGATCGACCGCCGGGTTGGCCAGCACCATTGAGTTGGAACTGCCGACCTGTGTGGCACTTTGCGAGGCGTACAGGTTGTACAACTCACGGCCGGGAGAGACGATCGGATCGCCGCTGCGCGGGAAAGCGGCGACGATCATGTCGTAGTCCCGGGCGTTGAGGCGGTTGATGTAT
>NZ_QAIU01000619.1:869-3216 GCF_003061205.1 Pseudomonas sp. HMWF006 | reverse complement strand
GGCGCATGCCGCTCTCCAATGAACTGGCCGAGGCCGTGGTCAGGCGCTTCAGCGCCGCCGCAGAGGGCGCGTTCGCCGGCCCGGAAATGCACGCCTTGCGGCCATTGCTGGACACCCAGACACGCTGGTCTGGCCTGCCCACCACCGATAATTTGCTCGCAGAAGTGCTGAAATCCCGCGAAGGCTGGCACCTTTTCCTCTACCCGTTCGCCGGTCGTCAGGTGCATCTGGGGCTCGCCAGCCTGCTGGCCTGGCGCGTCAGCCAGCGCCAGCCGCTGACGTTCTCCATCGCGGTGAACGACTACGGGCTGGAATTGCTCAGCGCCACGCCTGTGGACTGGGCCGAGCAACTCGATACCGCATTGCTCAGCCCCGAACAGTTATTGAAGGATGTGCTCGCCAGTCTCAACGCGGGCGAGTTGGCCCTGCGGCGCTTTCGCGAAATCGCCCGAATTGCCGGACTGGTGTTCGCCGGTTACCCCGGCGCGCCGAAAAGCACCCGTCAGGTGCAGGCCTCCAGCGGCCTGTTTTTCGAAGTGTTCAAACAATACGACGCCGACAACCTGTTGCTGGCCCAGGCCGGGGAAGAAGTCTTACGAGAAGAACTGGATATTCAACGTCTGGAACAGACACTGGAGCACATCAACCGGATGAAACTCGACGTGCATCAGATAAAGCGTCCTACGCCACTGGGGTTTCCACTGCTGGTGGAACGCATGCGCGAAAGCATGAGTTCAGAGAAACTCGCTGACCGCATCAGACGTATGGTCGGCGACCTGGAAAAATCCGCCGACAAGGGCAAATCCCGATGAGCGCGCCCTACCCTGTGCGGTTGGCAGGTGAAGACCTCTGGTTGCTGCCGGAGAAGGCCCTGTACTGGCCAGCGCAACAAGCCTTGCTGATAGCCGATGTGCATTTCGGCAAAGCCGCCGCCTACCGCAGCCTCGGTCAACCGGTCCCGCAAGGCACCACGGCGAGCAATATCGCGGTGATTGACCGATTGCTGGCGAAACTGCCCTGCCGGCAACTGATATTTCTCGGCGATTTTCTGCACGGGCCCGGCTCCCATGCAGAGGGTACGCTAAACGCCTTGGCGCAATGGCGAGCGCGCCACGCCGAACTGCCGATGACACTGATCCGTGGCAATCACGACAAACGCGCGGGCGATCCGCCTGATTCGCTGAATATCCGGGTCGTGCCTGAACCGCTGCTGATAGGACCGTTCGCTTTGCAGCATGAACCGGACCCGCATTCTGAAAGACACGTGCTGGCCGGTCATGTGCATCCCGTGTATCGGCTACATGGCAAGGGTCGACAAAGTTTGCGCCTGGCGTGTTTCAGGCTCAGCGAAGGCATCAGCCTGCTACCGGCCTTTGGCGCATTTACCGGGGGGTATCCGGTCGAGAAGGAGGAAAGCTGCAGGATTTTCGTCATCGGTGACAACGAAATATGGCCAGTCAGTTGAAGTCGTTGCAGACCTCGACTGACTGGCCATTGGTTTTCAACGCAGATCAGGCAACCGGTGCCGGTGGCGGCTCGTCCGGAAGCATCGGCTCGCCCGGCTCGGTCGGTTGTTCGTTGGGGGTATCGGGGTCGGGCTGACCGGGAATTCCACCGGCCATGCTCAGAGGCGGGTGCGCCAACAATGACCAGGCCAATACGCCAACCTGATTGGGCTCAAGCCTTGCCAGTTCGGCAGTGATTTGCGGATCGATCTTCATAGGGCACTCCTCGGCGAAGGCCCGTTTCGACAGAAACAAAAACGGGCAGTACACCCCATAGAGTGTCTGCCCGCCAAAGAATTCCCGTGATCTGTCGGATGGACGGATCAGGTACGCGGCAAGGTCACGCCACGCTGGCCCTGGTACTTGCCGCCACGGTCCTTGTAAGAAACTTCACATTCCTCGTCGGACTCAAGGAACAGCATCTGTGCCACGCCTTCGTTGGCGTAGATTTTCGCCGGCAGGTTGGTGGTGTTGGAGAACTCCAGGGTCACGTGACCTTCCCACTCTGGCTCGAGCGGGGTGACGTTGACGATGATGCCGCAACGCGCGTAGGTGCTTTTACCCAGGCAGATGGTCAATACATTGCGCGGGATGCGGAAATACTCGACGGTGCTGGCCAGGGCGAAAGAGTTCGGCGGGATGATGCAGACATCGCTGTGGATGTCGACGAAGCTGCCGGCATCGAAGTTTTTCGGATCGACGATGGCCGAGTTGATGTTGGTGAACACCTTGAAATGGTTGGTGCAACGCACATCGTAGCCGTAGCTCGACACGCCGTAGGAGATCACACGGCTGTCGTCGCTGCCGCGCATCTGACGCTCGACGAACGGCTCGATCATGCC
>NZ_QAIU01000619.1:0-859 GCF_003061205.1 Pseudomonas sp. HMWF006 | reverse complement strand
ATCTTACCGGGCGCGCCGCCGCGTTCAAAGTGCGGGGTGCAATTCTCGTCGAACACCCTGGAATGACAGGCTCTGGCGACGAACCGTCGCACCGCCGATCCTTAAAACAGAGAAACCTGTGCAAGAAGCATTGGCACGTCTCGGAAAAAGGGTTAAGGTGGCGCCACTGTGCTGCTTGTGTCACTGAGAATCTCTACACGATATGTTGAATTTCGATCCAACCATCTACAAGAATTTTTCCTGCTCTTTGCACTCAGTCTCGGCCAGGGTTCTTCCTGAGTCGCAGTTATCTTTGTTCAAGGAGTTACACCATGTCTAATCGCCAAACCGGTACCGTTAAGTGGTTCAACGATGAAAAAGGCTTCGGCTTCATCACTCCACAATCCGGTGACGACCTGTTCGTTCACTTCAAAGCTATCCAATCCGACGGCTTCAAAAGCCTGAAAGAAGGCCAACAGGTTTCTTTCATCGCTACCCGCGGTCAGAAAGGCATGCAAGCTGAAGAAGTACAAGTTATCTAACTTGTAGCTTCTTTAGAAAAGAGCCCCGCCCTTAAAAGCGGGGCTTTTTTGTGGGCGCTTGTTTTCCAGGCGTAAAAAAAGATCGCAGCCTTCGGCAGCGCCTACAGGATGTACATTAATCCTCTGGAGCTGCCGAAGGCTGCGATCTTTTTGCCTGTGCCTTACCAGGCCACGCCAAACCCTGCGGTATAGCGGGTCTTGTTCAGATCCGCATCCTGGGTTCCGCTGATGATGTCGCGCTCGGCCTTGAGGTTGAGCGACGCCCAGTCGGTGACCTTGTAGCGCAAGCCCAATTCGGCATCCAGCGCGTAGTTGGCGACGTCGGAGAGCGGCTTGCC
>NZ_QAIU01000618.1:0-2303 GCF_003061205.1 Pseudomonas sp. HMWF006 | reverse complement strand
CGGCAGCGTCGTGCATCGTCTGGTGACCATCGGCGCCCTCGCCACCTGGGTAGTGATCGCCGTCGCCACGCATTTTCTACTCGGTTTCGACTGGCTGCTCGCCATCCTTTTCGGCAGCCTGACACTGGTGACCGGCCCGACGGTGATCGTGCCGATGTTGCGGGTGGTGCGCCCCAAAGCGTCGATCGCCAACATTCTGCGCTGGGAAGGTATCGTCATCGACCCGATCGGCGCCCTGCTCGCCGTGGTGGTCTACAGCTTCATCATTGCCAGCGGCGAGGGCCACGGACTCAAGCAGAGCCTGCTGACTTTCGGCGGCGTGATTCTCTGCGGCAGCGTGTTCGGGATTGTCGGTGGCTGGGTGCTCGGCACCATCATCCGTCGCCAGTGGCTGCCGGAGTATCTGCATAACCTCGCGTCGCTGGCGGCAGTGCTGGGGATTTTCATTGCAGCCAACCAAGTGATGCACGAGTCCGGCCTGCTGGCGGTGACGCTGATGGGCATGTGGCTGGCCAACATGAAGGGCGTGGATGTGCGGCACATTCTGCACTTCAAGGAAAACCTCAGTGTGCTGTTGATTTCCGGGCTGTTCATCTTGTTGGCGGCCCGTCTGGATCTGAATGCACTGATCGGCCTCGGCCCTTTGGTGCTGATCCTGCTGCTGGTGATTCAACTGATCGCGCGCCCGCTGAACGTACTGCTGAGTACCGCTGGCTCCAGCCTGAGCTGGCGCGAGCGCGCCTTGCTGTGCTGGATCGCTCCGCGCGGGATCGTGGCGGCGGCGGTGTCGGCAATTTTCGCGATTCGCCTGGACGAAGCCGGGCACGAGGGTGCGCTGCTGCTGGTACCACTGACGTTTGCGGTGATCATCGGCACCGTGGTTCTGCAGAGCGCCACCGCTCGGCCACTGGCCCGCCTGCTGAAGGTGGCAGAACCGGCGCCGAGTGGTTTCCTGATCGTCGGCGCCAACAACCCGGCGCGGGCGCTGGGCAAATCACTGCAGCAACTGGGTAGCCGCGTGCTGCTGACCGATTCGAGCTGGGAAAACATTCGTGCGGCGCGCATGGAAGGTCTGCCGACCTACTTCGGCAATCCGGCCTCGCAGCACGCCGACGCACATCTGGATCTGGTCGGGCTGGGGCATTTGCTGGCGCTGTCGCCCTCCGGTGAACTCAACACCCTGGCGGCGATGCGCTTTCGCCACGACTTCGGCCATCAGCGGCTGTTTGGCCTGGCCAGCGGCCATGAAAGCCGTCGCAGCGACAAACACCGAGCGAGTCTGGAACATCGTGGCAATCAACTGGGCAGCGAGGCGTTGACCTACGCGAAACTGGCCAGCCAGATGGGCCAAGGTGCGGAGTTATACAGCACGACGCTGACCGATGGTTTTGGCTGGGAGGATTACCGCGCGTTGCATGGTAATCGTGCGACTTTGCTGTTTATGCGCGATGACAGCGGGTGGGTGCATGTGGTGACGCCGGAGACTGCTTTGAAACCAGGATCCGGGTGGACGCTGCTGGCGTTGATTCAGCCTGAGGCCAGCGGCGCCTGACCTGACGCCTTCGCGAGCAAGCTCGCTCCCACAGGGTTCGTGTCGAACATAAAAACTGTGAACGACACACTTCCTGTGGGAGCGAGCTTGCTCGCGAACGGCTCGACTCTAATCTGGATCAGGCAGCAAACCCTGGCAGCACTGGCACCGGCCGCTTGTCATCATCAATGGCGACAAAGCTGAACTGTCCGTGGATTGCCTTCTCGCGGCCATCACAGCTCATGCTCTCGACAAACACTTCCACCTCGACCTTGAGGCTGGTATTGCCGACTTTGATCACCCGTCCTACCAACTCGACGATGGAACCGGCCGGGATCGCGTGGTTGAAGTCGATGCGGTCGGTGGACACGGTCACCAGCGGCAACCGGCAGAAGCGCGTGGCGGTGATGAACGACACCTCATCCATCCAGGCGAGCGCCGTGCCGCCGAACAGGGTGTTGTGGTGGTTGGTGGTCGGCGGGAAGACAGCCTTGGTCACGCGGGTTACCGAGAGTTCGGTGCGGCGCTGGATTTCCTGGTCACGGGTGGTCATGGTTCTGGCCTGAAACAAAAAAGCTGTGGATAAATTGCGGGCAACAAAAAAGCAGCCCGTAGGCTGCTTTTTTCTGCATCGGAAGCTGGACTTAAGCCAGTTTTTCCTTGATGCGAGCTGCTTTACCCGACAGGTCGCGCAGGTAGTACAGCTTGGCTTTACGTACGTCACCGCGACGTTTAACAGCCATGCTGTCGATCTGCGGGGAGTAGGTCTGGA
>NZ_QAIU01000617.1:0-12007 GCF_003061205.1 Pseudomonas sp. HMWF006 | reverse complement strand
GCTGACCCCTTCCTGCCGCCCACCGTGCAAGGTACGCAGGCTCACGGAAAAGGGTTTGTCGGTTTTCACCCCGAGTTGCTCACTGGTAATACTCCAGTTTTGCGCAGGCTTGTTGGTATCGAGAAGGACGTAATCCCAAGCCATGGCGTGGGAAGCAGCAGAGAATGCGCCGAGGGCGACGGCGAGTTTGAGCGGGGTCATGGCAGCAGCCTTTATTGGAGTTGTGCCATTTTTATAGCGCTGCGGAAACGTTTCAGCAAGTGTAACGGAGCTTGCGATCGTGTGATTTATCAAGAATTGGCAGGGATGCCTTCGCGAGCAAGCTCGCTCCCACAAGGTTTTCGGGTGTTCACACAATTTGTGAGCTACCCCGGAAAATGTGGGAGCGAGCTTGCTCGCGAAAGCTATTTCAGCCGCGCATCAACGAAAGCGATCAACCTCGGAACGCAAATCCGCCGCCAGCTTCTCAAGCTCCTTGGCGGTAACAGCCAGGTTCGACACAACCTCACGCTGCTCACTGTTGGCCAGTGCGATGCTCTGCAAATTGCTGCTCAACAGAGTCGCAGTGCTGCTCTGCTCCTGAGTGGCCGTGGTAATCGCCGCAAACTGCTGCCCCGCCGAACGGCTTTGCTCGTCGATCCGCGCCAGCGCCGAAGCAACATTCGCGTTACGCGACAAACCTTCCTGCATCAGCACATTGCCCTGTTCCATGGTGCTGATTGCGTTGCCGGTTTCCTGCTGGATGCTGTGAATCATGCTGGAAATTTCATCGGTCGCCTGACGGGTGCGCGAGGCCAGGCTGCGCACCTCATCCGCCACCACGGCAAAACCGCGGCCCTGTTCACCGGCACGCGCCGCTTCAATCGCAGCGTTCAGCGCCAGCAGATTGGTCTGCTCGGCAATCGAAGTGATCACGCTGACAATGCCGCCGATTTCCTGGGAGCGCTGGCCGAGGGTGTTGATCACGGTAGCAGTGGTGTTCAGTGCGCCAGCAATTTGCTCCAGCGAGGAAGAAGCCTCTTCCATCGAGCTACGACCGATCTGCGTTTGCTGAGCGTTTTCCTGGGCCAGACGCTGGGTGTTGCCCATGTTGTCGGCGATGTTCAGCGAGGTGGCGCTGAACTCTTCGACGGCGCCGGCCATGCTGGTGATTTCCCCGGACTGCTGCTCCATGCCTTCGTACGCGCCACCGGACAAACCGGACAGCGCCTGTGCCCGGCTGTTGACCTCCTCCGAGGCGCGGCGGATGTGCTCGACCATGGTCGACAGTGCCTGGCTCATCTGGTTGAACGCGCGGGACAACTGACCGATTTCGTCGTTGCTCGACACGTTCAGGCGCACGCTCAGATCACCGGCGCCCAAGGCTTCGGCCTGTCGCACCAGATCACTCAGCGGCGCCAGTTTGCTGCGCAGCAGCCAGACCACCGAACCCACAGCCAGCAGCATCGCCAACAGACTGCCAATGGCCAGTTGCGTACCGACACTCCAGGTCACCGCGCGAATCTCGGCTTTCGGCATGCTCGCCACGACCGACCATGGCCCGCCATCGAATGGCACGGCGATGCTGTAGAAGTCTTCGGAGGTGTCGCTCCAGAACTCACCCTTGCCCGGTTTCGCAGCCAGACCTTTGATCACCGGAACCGCTTGATCCAGCGCCTGCACCCCCGCCGGCGCGACCAGCCATTTGTTTTGCTCATCCAGCAACGCCAGCGAACCGCTCTGGCCGATGCGGAAGCGCTTCAGGTTGTCGAACTGGATGTTCTGCGCATCGGTGTAATCGAAGCCGACGAACAACACCGCAATCACCTTGCCGCTGCCATCGCGCACCGGGGTGTACTGGGTCATGTAGGAGCGATCGAACAACAAGGCACGGCCGACGTAACCTTGCCCCGCCATCAACTTCGCATAAGCCGGGTGCGCATGATCGAGCAAGGTGCCGATGGCGCGCGTGCCGTCCTGTTTGGTCAGCGAAGTGCTGACCCGCACGAAGTCTTCGCCGCTGCGCACGAACAGCGTGGCGACGCCCGCTGTCATCTGCTTGAACTCGTCGACTTGCTTGAAGTTGTTGTTCAACACTTCGTCGCCCAGGTGCAGGCCCGGGGTCTGGGTACCGGCCACGGTCACCGGCTCATCCGGATGAATGCTCAGACCGCTGCTGAAGCGCTTCTCGAACAACCCGCTCAGGCGTTGGGTGCTTTCACGCAGCGTGCCGTGAAAAGTGCTCAACTGGTCGGCCAGCAGTCGCGCCTCGCTGGCGAGATGCTCTTCACGGGTGGCGAGGTTGGCGGTATCCAGCGAACGCAGGGCGAACACCGTACTGCCGCTGATGACAATCGCCAGTATCACGGCGAGCGCGAGGCCCAGCTGCGAGGCGATCCGGGCGCGAGGTTGAGACATGGGCAGCTCCTGGCCGAGCTACGTGATCCTCCTTGATCTCGACTCGGAAATTTTTCTGGTTGTGGGGTGAATCGTGGACACCGGCACGACGGTGCCACAAGCACGTATTCGGCGGTGGATCCGAATACTTGAGCGGAAAACAAGGTTATGGCACAAGGCCGGCATTGTGGCGGCTCTAACGTTTCAGCTCAAGCGTGCAACCGCCGGCAACTCCATGGCTCGCACTTCGCCTTGGAGGAAATCGCTGAGACGGCGCAAACGTTCACCTCCCGGACGGGTTTTCGGCCACACCAGGTAATAATTCAGCCCGCTGGCGACGGCCGTCGGCCACGGCAGACTCAGGCGCCCCTGAGCGACATCTTCGGCGACCATCAGCAAGTCGCCCATCGACACCCCGTAACCACGCGCCGCCGCGATCATCCCCAGTTCCAGGGTATCGAACACCTGACCGCCCTTGAGCGAGACCTGATCAGACAGCCCCATGTGCTCCAGCCAGCTGCGCCAGTCGCGCCGATCCGGGGTCGGGTGCAACAGCTCGGTGCAGGCCAGGCGCGCAACGTCCCAGGGCTGGTCGTTGAGCAGGTTCGGCGCGCCGACCGGAATCAGCTCTTCGGGAAACAACAGACTGGCCTCCCAGTCCGGCGGGAAGTGCCCGTCACTGAGCAGCACCGCGCAGTCGAAAGGCTCGTTGTTGAAGTCCACCGAATCCACGTCCATCCATGCGCTGGTCAGTTGCACCTCGTTGCCTGGCTGCAAGTGCCGGAATCGACTGAGCCGCGCCAGCAGCCAGCGCATGGTCAGGGTCGATGGCGCTTTCATCCGCAGGATGTCGTCTTCGGCGCGCAAGGTATTGCAAGCTCGCTCGAGGGCGGCGAAACCTTCGCGAATCCCCGGCAACAGCATCCGTGCCGACTCGGTGAGTTGCAGGTTGCGCCCACTGCGATGAAACAACTTGCAGGCGAAATGCTCTTCGAGGGTGCGAATGTGCCGGCTGACCGCGCTTTGGGTAATCGACAGCTCCTCGGCGGCGCGGGTGAACGAGCTGTGCCGCGCCGCCGCTTCGAATGCGCGCAAGGCATACAAGGGAGGAAGACGACGAGACATTCGGAAAGCTCCTATAGCGGGATGCGGCCAACTTAGCAGAATCTGCCCTGGATGAGTTTGACTCATGCCACCCATCCTTTTTATCCCTTTGTGCGAAACCGTTTGAGCGCCGAGAATCGACGGCTCCCTGTTCCCTCTTTAAATGAGTGGTGAAGATCATGCAGCAACCTGTGCGTACCGAACTCTGGGCCATCCTGCGGCTGTCGGGGCCGCTGATCGCTTCTCAGTTGGCGCACATGTTGATGGTGCTGACCGACACCCTGATGATGGCGCGCATCAGCCCCGAGGCACTGGCCGGTGGCGGTCTGGGGGCGGCGAGTTATTCGTTCGTGTCGATCTTCTGCATTGGTGTAATTGCAGCGGTCGGCACGCTGGTCGCGATCCGTCAGGGTGCTGGCGACATCATCGGCGCGGCACGTCTGACTCAGGCCGGATTATGGCTGGCGTGGCTGATGGCGCTGGGCGCCGGGTTGCTGCTGTGGAATCTCAAACCGCTGTTGCTGCTGTTCGGCCAGACCGAAACCAACGTCATTGCCGCCGGGCAATTTCTGATTGCCCTGCCCTTCGCCCTGCCCGGCTATTTGAGTTTCATGGCCCTGCGCGGCTTTACCAGCGCGATTGGCCGGGCGACCCCGGTGATGGTCATCAGCCTGGGCGGCACCGTGGCCAACTTCCTGCTCAATTACGCACTGATCACCGGCATGTTCGGCCTGCCGAAACTGGGTTTGACGGGCATCGGCCTGGTCACGGCCATTGTAGCCAGCTGCATGGCACTGGCGCTGGCCTGGCATATCCGCCGGCACCCGGCTTACGACGCTTACCCGCTGCGCGCCGGGCTGTCGCGGCCGAACCGGCAATACCTCAAGGAGCTCTGGCGCCTGGGCCTGCCCATTGGCGGCACCTATGCGGTGGAAGTGGGTTTGTTTGCCTTTGCGGCTTTGTGCATGGGCACCATGGGCAGTACGCAGATGGGCGCGCACCAGATCGCCCTGCAAATCGTCTCGGTGGCGTTCATGGTGCCGGCGGGCATGTCGTACGCCATCACCATGCGCGTCGGCCAGCATTACGGCGCCGGGCAGTTGAACGATGCGCGGATGTCCGGACGGGTCGGCATCGCCTTCGGCGCGGTGGTGATGCTGGGTTTTGCCATGGTGTTCTGGTTGTTGCCGAATCAGTTGGTCGGGTTGTTCCTCGATCACAATGATCCGGCGTTTGCCGAGGTGATTCGCCTGGCCGTGAGCCTGCTGGCAGTGGCTGCGTGGTTCGAGCTGTTCGACGGCACCCAGACGATCGCCATGGGCTGCATCCGTGGGCTCAAGGATGCCAAGACCACGTTTCTGGTCGGGCTCGGTTGCTATTGGTTGATCGGCGCGCCGGCGGCGTGGTGGATGGCGTTCCACCTCAACTGGGGGCCGACGGGCGTCTGGTGGGGGCTGGCGCTGGGCCTGGCGTGTGCGGCGATCAGCCTGACCCTGGCGTTTGAGTGGAAGATGAAGCGGATGATTCGGCGGGAGCCTGCGTCATCCAATCAATACACAGTCGCCCAGACCGACTGAGATCCCTTGTAGGAGTGAGCTTTTGTGGCGAGGGGATTTATCCCCGATGGGTGGCGAGGCCACCCCAAAACCGGTAGCTGGGGTTTATCAGATGTGTCCAGTGCTATGGTCTTGCGACTGCTTCTCGGTCGAACGGGGATAAATCCCCTCGCCACAATGTTGTTCCAAATTGAGTTATGGATTTAGCTGACGATTTCCAGTGCGGGCTGCTGGCTGGCGCCGAAGGTCAGGTACTCAACCAGTTCCGCCAGCGGCAACGGCCGGCTGATCAGATAACCCTGCACCTGATCGCAGCCAAACCCGCGCAACAGATCCAGTTGCTCCGGCGTCTCGACCCCTTCCGCCACCACTTCCAGATGCAGGTTGTGCGCGAGATTGATCATCGCGTGCACCAGTTTGCGGTTCTCTTCACGCTGCTCCATGCCGCCGACGAAGCTCTTGTCGATTTTCAACAAAGTGATCGGCAGGCTGTTGAGGTGCACGAACGATGAAAACCCGGTGCCAAAGTCATCCAGCGAAAAACGCACGCCGAGGCGGCCGAGGGCGTCCATGGTCTGTTTGACCAGATCGCTGCGGCGCATGACGGCGGTTTCGGTCAGTTCGAATTCCAGCCATTGCGCTTCAACACCACGCTCGGCGATCAAACGGCTGAGGGTCGGCAGCAACTGGCTGTCCTGAAACTGGCGGAACGACAGGTTGATCGCCATGTGCAGCGCCGGCAGCCCACGTTCGCGCAACGCCTGCATGTCGCGCAGGGCCCGGGAAATCACCCAGTACCCCAGCGGCACGATCAAGCCGCTCTGCTCGGCCAGCGGCACGAATTCGCTCGGCGGCAGCAAGCCGCGCTCGCCATGACGCCAGCGCACCAGCGCTTCGAGACCGACGATCTGCCCGTCCGCCATGTTCAGCCGTGGCTGGTAATGCAGTTCCAGCTCGTCGCGACGCAAGGCCCGGCGCAGCTCGCTTTCGAGGTCGGCCATGCTCCGTGCGTTGCGGTTGATGCGTTCGTTGAAGATATGGAAGGTGCAGCCCTGGGTGCTCTTGGCCTGCTGCATGGCGATGTGTGCGTGCCACATCAGCGGGTCGGCGCCCCCTTGTGCGCGGGCATGGGCGATGCCGAGGCTGGAGCCGATCAACAGGCTTTCACCATCGACCCAATACGGTTCGGACAAGGCTTCGGTGATACGTTCGGCCATCCACTCGGCGCGCTGCGGTGCACGGCGGGTGTCGATCAGCAGGGCAAATTCATCGCTGCCCAGCCGCGCCAGTTGATCACCGGCTTCGAGCTGACTTTTCAGCCGTGCGACGACTTGCAGGATCAAACGGTCGCCGGCCTGATGGCCAAGGGCGTCGTTGGCGTGACGGAAGTTGTCGAGGTCGAGGTGTCCGAGGGCCAGGCCACGCCCGTCGTTTTCCGCGAGGCGCGCCGTGAGCAGGGTCTGGAAGCCCTGGCGGTTGGCGATGCCGGTCAGCGGATCCTGTTCGGCCAGACGTTGCAAGGTGTTTTCGAGCACGCCGCGCTCGCGCACATGACGCAAGCAACGCCGCAGCATGCCGGCGTCGAGGGCGTCGAACACCAGCCAGTCGCTGACGCCAACGGGCGCAGTGGCCGGTTCGTGCTCCAGCAGCAATACCGTCGGCAGGCTGCAACGGCCCGGGGCCGGTTGCAACGCGGGTACGGTCAACAACACCGCGTGACGGTTGTCTTCGAACAAACGGCTGACCGACTCCCAGCTCGGCGCGCTGATCAGCACCGCCGCGCTCCCCATCGGAGCCAGACACTCACGCAATAACGCTGTCCACGCTGGCGCTTCGGCCAGTAGCAGCAAACGCAAGGGTTCGACAGGCGTAGACAAGCTAGCTCCCTAGACTCTGCAATGATGTGGGCGGGGCATTATGCCGTTGCGATGTTCAATGACCAAATGACAACGGTTATCAGAACGTTATTTTGTGTCACGAATGAGAACATTAGCCGCAAAATCACCGTGCATCCTCCGCGAAAGTAACAAAACCGGCAAATTTGAATCGCGTGGTGCGTCACAAGTCGGACAGAGCAGCACAAATCGCTGAGCCTGTTAAAATGCCGGCCCATTTCGTCAACGACTCCCGAATTTTCGTATGTCCCGACTCAATCCCCGGCAGCAAGAAGCCGTGAACTACGTCGGCGGCCCTCTATTGGTGCTCGCCGGCGCTGGCTCCGGCAAGACCAGCGTGATTACCCGCAAGATCGCGCACCTGATCCAGAACTGCGGCATCCGCGCCCAGTACATCGTCGCCATGACCTTTACCAACAAGGCCGCGCGCGAGATGAAGGAGCGGGTCGGCACCCTGCTGCGTGCCGGTGAAGGTCGCGGCCTGACCGTCTGCACGTTCCACAACCTCGGCCTGAACATCATCCGCAAGGAACACGCGCGGCTGGGCTACAAACCCGGTTTCTCGATCTTCGACGAGACCGACGTCAAAGCCCTGATGACCGACATCATGCAGAAGGAATACGCGGGCGACGACGGCGTCGACGAGATCAAGAACATGATCGGCGCCTGGAAAAACGACCTGATCCTCCCGGCCCAGGCGCTGGAGAATGCGCGCAACCCCAAGGAACAGACCGCCGCCATCGTCTACACCCACTACCAGCGCACGCTCAAGGCGTTCAACGCGGTGGACTTCGACGACCTGATCCTGCTGCCGGTAAAACTCTTCGAAGAGCACGCCGACATTCTCGAAAAGTGGCAGAACAAGGTGCGCTACCTGCTGGTCGACGAATACCAGGACACCAACGCCAGTCAGTACCTTCTGGTGAAAATGCTGATCGGCAAGCGCAACCAGTTCACCGTGGTGGGCGACGACGACCAGTCGATCTACGCCTGGCGCGGTGCGCGGCCGGAAAACCTGATGCTGCTCAAGGACGACTATCCGTCCTTGAAAGTGGTAATGCTTGAGCAGAACTACCGCTCCACCAGCCGCATCCTGCGCTGCGCCAACGTGCTGATCTCGAACAACCCGCACGAATTCGAAAAGCAGTTGTGGAGTGAGATGGGCCACGGCGACGAGATCCGTGTGATCCGCTGCCGCAACGAGGACGCCGAAGCCGAGCGCGTGGCCATGGAAATCCTCAGCCTGCACTTGCGCACCGACCGCCCGTACAGCGATTTCGCGATCCTCTATCGCGGCAACTACCAGGCCAAGCTGATCGAGCTGAAACTGCAGCACCACCAGGTGCCGTACCGCCTGAGCGGTGGCAACAGTTTCTTCGGCCGTCAGGAAGTGAAAGACCTGATGGCCTACTTCCGCCTGATCGTGAACCCGGATGACGACAACGCCTTCCTACGCGTGATCAACGTGCCGCGCCGGGAAATCGGCTCGACGACCCTGGAAAAACTCGGCAACTACGCCACCGAACGCAAAATCTCGATGTACGCCGCCACCGACGAAATCGGTCTGGGCGAACACCTGGACAGCCGCTTCACCGATCGTCTGGCGCGCTTCAAGCGTTTCATGGACAAGGTCCGCGAGCAGTGCGCTGGCGAAGACCCGATCTCGGCGCTGCGCAGCATGGTCATGGACATCGACTACGAGAACTGGCTGCGCACCAACAGCTCCAGCGACAAGGCTGCCGATTACCGGATGGGTAACGTCTGGTTCTTGATCGAGGCGTTGAAAAACACCCTCGAGAAAGACGAAGAAGGCGAAATGACCGTCGAGGACGCCATCGGCAAACTGGTCCTGCGCGACATGCTCGAGCGTCAGCAGGAGGAAGAGGACGGCGCCGAAGGCGTGCAGATGATGACCTTGCACGCCTCCAAGGGTCTGGAATTCCCTTACGTGTTCATCATGGGCATGGAAGAGGAAATCCTCCCGCACCGTTCCAGCATCGAAGCCGACACCATCGAAGAAGAACGCCGCCTGGCCTACGTGGGCATCACCCGCGCCCGTCAGACCCTGGCCTTCACCTTCGCCGCCAAGCGCAAGCAGTACGGCGAGATCATCGACTGCGCGCCGAGCCGCTTCCTTGATGAGCTGCCGCCGGACGACTTGGCGTGGGAAGGCAACGACGACACACCGACCGAAGTCAAAGCCGTGCGTGGCAACAACGCATTGGCCGATATACGCGCGATGTTAAAGCGCTAGAATTGACCCCTTTTTACTAGACCTTCGGCGCACCAAGTGCCAAATGAGGACAGCTTCATGGAAGCATTGCACCAGAAAATCCGCGAACAAGGCATTGTGCTTTCCGACCAGGTCCTGAAAGTCGACGCCTTTCTGAACCACCAGATCGACCCGGCCCTGATGAAGCTGATCGGCGACGAATTCGCCACGCTGTTCAAGGATTCGGGCATCACCAAGATCGTCACCATCGAAGCCTCGGGCATCGCCCCGGCAATCATGACCGGTCTGAACCTCGGTGTGCCGGTGATTTTCGCGCGCAAGCAACAGTCCCTGACCCTGACCGAAAACCTGCTGTCGGCGACCGTTTACTCGTTCACCAAGAAGACCGAAAGCACCGTGGCCATCTCCCCGCGTCACCTGACCAGCAGCGACCGCGTGTTGATCATCGACGACTTCCTGGCCAACGGTAAGGCCTCGCAAGCGCTGATCTCGATCATCAAGCAGGCCGGTGCCACCGTGGCCGGCCTGGGCATCGTGATCGAGAAGTCGTTCCAGGGCGGCCGTGCCGAGCTGGATTCGCAGGGTTATCGCGTTGAATCGCTGGCCCGCGTGAAATCGCTGAAGGATGGCGTCGTTACCTTCATCGAATAACCTCTGAAAGCCGCAAGCTCAACGCAATACCTGTGGGAGCTGGCTTGCCAGCGATGGGGCACTATCCTTCAACATCCAAGTTGACTGATACACCGCCATCGCGGGCAAGCCCGCTCCCACAGGTTTTTTTGTCGTTTTTTATTGCGCAGTGGCCTTCAAGCCAGTGAGCAGCAGGCGCTGGAAAAGGTCTTCTTTCAGGCCTTCCGGGTTTGTGAGCTGCATTCGCTCAAGATGCTCGGGGAACATCGACGGCTCCGGCGCATCCAGCGCGGCCTTGCCCAGTTCCAGAATCTCGGTCAGCTTGAACTTGCTCTTCAGCCAATTCAGCGCCCGCAACAGATCGCGCTCGATCGCGGTGAAATCACAACCCAGCGGATACTCCGGAAACAGGTTCGGATGCTTCGCGGCAATCGCCTGCAAGCGTTGCGGGGTGTTCTCGGCGAAACGCGGATCGAGACGGAAATCCTTTGGCAGTTTGCCGACCTTTTGCGCTTGCTCGATCAGCCCCTGCTGGAAACGGGAATCGCTGATGTTCAGCAACGACTCGATCACCACCGCATCGGTCTTGCCACGCAGATCGGCGATGCCGTACTCGGTGACCACGATGTCGCGCAGGTGTCGTGGGATCGTGCAGTGGCCGTATTCCCAAACGATGTTCGAGCTGACATCGCCGCCGGACTCACGCCAACTGCGCAGAATCAGAATCGACCTCGCATCGTGCAGCGCATGGCCCTGGGCAACAAAGTTGTACTGCCCACCGACGCCACTGAGCACCCGCCCGTCTTCCAGTTGGTCCGCGACGCCCGCACCCAGCAACGTCATGGTGAACACGGTGTTGATGAACCGCGCATCAAGTCGCTGCAAGCGCTTCAATGCTTCCTGCCCGTACAGCTCGTTGATGTAGCTGATGCGGGTCATGTTGAATTCAAGGCGTTTACTCGGCGGTAACTCGCGCAGGCGCTCGTAGAAACTGCGCGGGCCGAGGAAGAAACCGCCATGCACCGAGATGCCGTCAGTCTGCGCGGCCTCATCGAGGGTGCCAGCGTTGGCCTGTTCCTGCGTCTGCACGTCGGGATAGACCTTGCGCCGGATGATCCCGGCATCCGCCAGCACCAGCAGACCGTTGACGAACATTTCGCTGCAGCCGTACAGGCCTTTGGCGAACGGCGCGGTGCCACCCTCCCGTTCGATCAACTGCGCCCACTGACTGAGGTTGATGTCATCGAGTAAAGCTTTGTATCCGACGTTATCCGCCTGACGTGCGAGCAATGCGGCGGTCAGGGCATCGCCCATCGAGCCGATGCCGATCTGCAGGGTGCCACCGTCGCGCACCAGCGTGCTGGCGTGCAAACCGATGAAATGATCCTGAAACCCCACCGGCATGTTCGGCGTGGAAAACAGCGTACTGCTGTCCTTCGCGTCGATCAGCAGGTCGAAGGTGTCGATATCGACTTCGGCGTCGCCGGGCATGTACGGCAGATCGGTGTGCACCTGGCCGACCAGCAAAATGGTTTCCCCGGCGTCGCGGCGCTTGGCGATCATCGGCAACAGGTCGAGGGTGATGTCCGGGTTGCAGCTCAGGCTCAGACGGTCCGGGTGTTCACTGCTGCTGGCCAGCAGTTGCGCCACCAGGTTCAGCCCGGCAGCGTTGATGTCACGGGCGGCGTGGCTGTAGTTGCTGCTGACGTAATCCTGCTGGGCCGGCGCGCTGTTGAGCAGGCTGCCGGGCTGCATGAAAAACTGTTCGATACGGATGTTGGCGGGCAGGCTGTCGTGATGCAGGTCGGCGAGGAAATCGAATTCCGGATAGTCGCCGAACACCCGCTCGACGAAGGGTTCGATAAAGCGCTTCTGCAAACCATCCCCCAGCGTCGGACGGCCAAGGCACAGCGCGGTATACATCGTCAGTTGCCGCTCGGGCAGGCCTTTGATCCGCCGGTACAGCGCGTTGACGAAGTGATTGGGTTTGCCCAGGCCCAGCGGCATGCCCATGTGGATATGCGCCGGCAAACGCGCCAGCACCTCGTCCACTGCCTGTTCGATCGAACACAACTGCACCATCTGAAGCCTCCCGCCCGTTCCGAGAATAGGGGTAGACCGAGATTGCCGGGGATTTACTTCCGAGGGAAGGCAATTAATGCGAAAAAAGTGAAATAGGCGAGTGCGGTGCTTGGTGCAAGCACATCCAGAAA
>NZ_QAIU01000069.1:0-4418 GCF_003061205.1 Pseudomonas sp. HMWF006 | reverse complement strand
CCGGGGCGCGCAATTCGGTGTAGCCCAGATTCAATTGCGCCAGATCCCGCTCGGCGCGGGCTTGCTGGAGGGCGGCGCGGGCCTGCTGTTTTTGCGTGTCGATCACCGCGAGCTGGCGTTGCGCGGCGAGCAGTTCAGCCTGCGCACGGGCACTCAAGGCTTGCGCGGTCTTGAAGGTGGCGTCGGCGCGTTGGGCGCTTTCCACCGACACGGCATTGGTTGTCACCAGACGTTTGTAGCGTGCGTTGTCATCCCGCGAGCGAGCGGTCTCGGCGCCGGCGGCGTCGATGCCGGCACGGGCCTGGCCGATCACCGCCTGTTGCAGTTGCTCGGTGGCGTCGAGGTTGGCCAGCAGGGCTTCTTCGGCGGCAACGGCGCCTTCAGCCTTGGCGAGATTGGCGCGGTAATCGCGAGCGTCGAGGCGAATCAGTACGTCGCCGGCCTTCACCGGCTGATTGTCGCTGACCAACACTTCTTCGATATAGCCGGCGATTTTTGGCCCGATCACCGTGACGTCGCCACCGATATAGGCATCGTCGGTTTCTTCGAGAAAACGTCCGGCGCCCCACCAGTGCATGGCGTAAATACCGGCGAAAATCAGCGCGAGCAATCCTGCGCCCGGAAGCAAAACGCGTTTGAGCAGGGGCGGCTTGGTCTTTACCACAACAGGTTCGAGGGTGGGCATGCTAGTCATGGCGGATTACCTGCGTAAGCGGATCGTTATTGCGGCTGTAATATGATGCAGATAATATTTGGTGGCAAATTATTTCTGGTGCCAATCGTCAGTTGTTCACTTGAGCCAGTGGCCCGGTGTACTGCCGGTCATGGTTTTGAAGAAGGCGATGAAAGCGCTATCGCTGGCAAAACCCGATTCGAACGCGCAGTAACTCAGGCTGCGCCCGGTGGCGAGCAATTCCATCGCGCGCATCAAGCGCCACTGCTGGCGCCATTGCTGATAACTCATGCCGGTTTCGCGCTGGAAGATTCGCCCGATGGTGCGGCTGCTGGCGCCGACCTGCTGCTCCAGCACTTGCAACTCCGGAGGCAGACGTTCAGGCGTTTTCAACAGTGGTGCCAGGCGCTTGTCCTGAGGTAACGGCAGCAGCATCGGTTGCTGCGCCGCTTCAGCGATTTCGCTCAGACACAGGCCGAGCAGGTGGGAGAGTTTGCCCTGCTGCCAATCGCTGGCGAAATCCGCCAGCGCCATCGGTTCCAGCACCGCACGCAACAACGGGCTGACTTCAATCACGCAGACCTGCTGCGGCAGTGCAGCGCACAGTTCGGGGATCAAGTAGATCGAGCGGTAGTCGACGCTCTGTTGCATCACCGCGCGATGGCTGACACCCGGTGGAATCCACGCCGCCCGCGACGGCGGTAGCAGGCACAGTTGCTGCGCCAGGGTAATTCGCGTGCAGCCTTGTCGCGTGTACAGCAGCTGCCCGCGTTGATGGCGGTGCAAACCGGAGTCGTGATCGCCCAGGGTCGAAGCAATACCGATCACCGGTGCCTGATAGCGATCTGCGTCAAACGTTGCGTGGGCATCGAGCCAGGCCATGGATTGTCCGATTTCAGTGATTAGTTGGCAGGGTCTGGATAATACGCCACTGCGCAATTCTTAAACTCCTCGGCGGTTTATGCGAGGAGTGATGAAGAATGAACAACAGACATTTCCTGTGGCTGGCGATTGCGTTGCTGATGTTTCCGCAGATCGCGCAAACCCTGTACAGCCCGGCGCTCGGTGATATCGGGCGGGTATTTGACGTTGGCCCGCAAGCCGCCGCGCAGACGTTGTCGGTGCATTTCCTCGCGTTTGCCGTCGGGGTGGTGGTGTGGGGGCGTTTGTGCGATCGCATCGGTCGACGCCCGACGATGCTCGCGGGCCTGGCAATCTTTGCAATTGCCACGCTTTTAGGCCTGCGGGTCAGCAGTTTCAACGGTTTGTTACTGGCGCAGATGTTGGCGGCCTTCGGTGCGGCGGTGGGGTCGGTGGTCACGCAGACCGTGTTGCGCGACCGCTTCAAAGGCGCCGAACTGGCGCAGGTGTTTTCCCTGGTGGGTATCGCGCTGGCGGCCAGCCCGGCGCTTGGCTTGTTCAGTGGCGCCAGCCTGGTGCAGGCCTTTGGGTATCGCGGTGTGCTCGCCGCGTTGCTGTTGCTGGCCACGTTGTTGTGGTTATGGAGTTGCTACACCTTGGTGGAAACCCGGCCAGCGCCGACTGGCCATGTTGCTCTGTTCAAAACGCTTGGGCGCATGTTGCTTGACGCGGGTATCTGGCGCTCGGCGCTGTGGATCGCCTCATTCAACGTGGCGCTGCTCAGCTATTACAGCCTCGCTCCGTTCATGTTTCAGCGGTTGGGTGTGGACGCCAGTGTGTTCGGTTACAGCGGTGTGATCCTCGCACTGGGCTCAGGTTTTGGAGCATGGCTGAACCGGCGCTTATTGACGGTCGGGTTCAAGGCATTGCAGTTGATTCGCCTCGCGGCTGGCATCGCCTTGCTCGGTGGTCTTGGCGTGTGGTCGCTGCAGGGCAGTGTCGCGTTCGTGCTGCCGATGCTGCTGGTGGTGTTGGCGTTTGGCCTGGCGATCCCGAACATTCTCGGTTCGGCCCTGGCCGATTACGCTGATCGGTTGGGCACCGCCGGGGCGTTGTTGGGCTTGATGTATTACCTGCTGATCGGCGCGGGGCTGATGCTCGCTGGCTGGTTTCAAGCCCTCGGGGAAACCCTGATAGCCAGTAGCGCCGTGGCTTTGCTGCTGACAATAAAGCCAGGCAAAGCAATTGTTTAAGAAATGTAAGCGCTGTAGGAAGCGTCTTGCTTTTGTGTGGAATGGCTCCGACTATCACGATCATTGATGACATGGCATTACGCCATTTGATGATCGCAAGGAAGTTGCGTGCCGTTTCCGTTTTGCGCTGTTTTTCGTCGTTGTTCCACGCTTTGCCCGCTGCTGTCGGCCTTTGTGTTGAGTGTGTGTGCCTCCTCGATTGAAGCTGCCGAACCTGTCGCGCCGGGCCAGGAAGTGCTGCGCCAGCAGCAGCAACAGCAACGCGATCTGCAACAACTGCAACTGGAACAGCGCCGCCGTCAGCTGGAGCGCGGTGCTTTCGGTCCGGCACCCACGACCCCGGTCGTAGCGCAAACCGTCGAGCCGGATGAACAGTGCTGGCCGTTGAGCGGCACGCGCATCGGCGGCGTCACGCTGATCGACAGTGACAAACTCAACGTGCGGATCAAACCGTTGCTCGCGCCGTGCATGGGCGTCAGGCAGATCAACCATCTGCTGGCGACCATCACGGCGATTTACGTCGAGAAGGGCTACATCGCCAGTCGCCCTTATCTGCTCAGCGCGCCGGCGGCGGGGCAGTCGCTGGACATCAGGGTCGACGAGGGCTACATCGAGTCCATCGAGCTGGCCGATCAGCGTTTGCCGCTGTCCCTCGGCGGTGCGTTCCCCGGCATGCTCGGCGAGCCGCTGAACCTGCGCGATCTGGAGCAAGGCCTCGATCAACTCAATCGCCTGCGCTCGGTCGATCTGACCGCCGATATCGCCCCCGGCAGCCAGCCCGGCGCTTCGCGGATCATCCTGCGTTCGCGCACTGCCGGGCAGTCGCGCTGGGCCTTGAATGCGGGCATCGACAACCTCGGCAGCGCCAGCACCGGACGTGATCGCGACAGCGTCAGCCTGAGCTTCGACAGTCCGCTGCAACTCAACGACTTGTTGAGCCTTAGCGCCAGCGACACGTTGAATCAGGGCGACCGCTATAACCGCAACGCCAGTCTGTATTACGCGATCCCTTACGGCTACTGGACCTACAGTGTGTTCGCCAGCCATGCCGAATACCGCGCGCCATTCAAACTGCCGAGCGTGACCTTCCACAGCACCGGCATCACCGACCAGATCAGCCTGCGCGCCGACCGCGTGTTGTGGCGCGATCAGAGCCGCCAGCTCAGCGCCAACCTGCAACTGGCGCACAAGGATGTCGATAGCTATCTGCAAGACGTGCGGCTCGGCATTCAGAGTCCGACCCTGACCGTGGCCGAGGCCGGACTCAATCTGTTCTGGCTTGACCGTGCGGTGTGGAACCTCGACGTCAATTACGCGCAGGGCCTGCGCTGGCTCGGTGCCGATGACGACGCGCAGCAACCGATCAACAACCTGCCCAAGGCACAGTTTCGCAAGTACCGCGCCGGCCTCAGTCAGTGGCGTAACGGTCAACTCGGCGAGCAGGCGTGGCAGTGGCAGAGCCAGCTCAACGTGCAGTACAGCCCCGATCCGTTGCCGGCGATCGAACAACTGCTCGGCACCGACGATTCGGCGGTGCGCGGCTATCGGGTCAGCAGCGCTTCGGGCGCCAGCGGCGCAATCTGGCGCAACACCCTGCGCCTGCCGCTGCGCAGCGCATGGCCGGTGCAGAT
>NZ_QAIU01000616.1:1778-7356 GCF_003061205.1 Pseudomonas sp. HMWF006 | reverse complement strand
CTAAAGCCCATGCGCGCCGGCGGCAGCAGTGCGTCGAGGATACGATCCTCGGCAGCGTCTTCGGCGCGATGACGCACACGAGTCATTTCCTGCTCGCGAAGCATCTTGATCGCGGCGTCGGCCAGATCACGGATGATCGATTCGACGTCACGACCGACGTAGCCGACTTCGGTGAACTTGGTCGCTTCGACTTTGATGAATGGCGCGTTGGCCAGTTTCGCCAAACGACGGGCGATCTCGGTTTTACCGACACCGGTCGGGCCGATCATCAGGATGTTTTTCGGGGTCACTTCAACGCGCAGCTCTTCAGGCAGCTGCATGCGGCGCCAGCGGTTGCGCAAGGCAATCGCGACGGCGCGCTTGGCATCGTCCTGGCCGATGATATGGCGGTTGAGTTCGTGGACGATTTCGCGGGGAGTCATGGACATAGTAATTGACGGTCCTCAAGCAGAAACAAGCCGTGGCACAGGGGCCGTATCAGGCTTCTTCAGCGAGATCCTGCTCCTCAATGGTCTGAGTGTGGTTGGTGAATACGCAGATGTCGGCAGCGATGCCCAGTGCGGTTTCGACGATTTCACGGGCCGACAGGTCGGTCTTTTTCAACAGCGCGCTGGCCGCAGCCTGGGCGTAACCGCCACCGGAACCCATGGCGATCAGGCCATTCTCGGGTTCGACCACGTCGCCGTTGCCGGTGATGATCAGGGATGCGTCCTTGTTGGCGACCGCGAGCATGGCTTCGAGGCGGCTCAGGGAGCGGTCGGTGCGCCATTCTTTGGCGAGTTCGACGGCGGCGCGGATCAGGTGGCCCTGATGTTTCTCGAGTTGGCCTTCGAAACGTTCGAACAGGGTAAAGGCGTCGGCGGTGGCACCGGCGAAACCGGCGATGACCTGGCCGTGGTACAGGCGACGCACCTTTTTGGCGTTGCCTTTCATCACGGTATTGCCGAGAGAAACCTGGCCGTCGCCGCCCATGACGACTTTGCCGTGGCGGCGGACTGAAACGATGGTGGTCAAGGGAAGAGTCTCCACGCAGCGGGGCGAAAATGCCTTATGCCCATTCATATGGGGGTGCTGGAGAGGATTTCAACCGGGGAGGGTGCGGAGGGACGAACGGCGCCGGGCAGATCAGAATTTTGTGGTGCTGGTTATGACGCCTTCGCGAGCAAGCTCGCTCCCACAGGGACAGCGCATAGCCTGTGGGAGCGAGCCTGCTCCGGGCGGCGTTCCGACGAAGAACGATGACACGGTGACTCTGACGAAATCAGCGGCTCTGGCGTTGTTGTAACAACAGGTTGCTGAAGCCGGCGCCGGCCAGTTGTTTCTGGGCCGTAGTCAGTTGTTCGCGGTTGCTGAACGGGCCGACCAATACGCGGTACCAGGTCTCATCCTTCACGGTGCCGGACTCAACCGCCACGGCCTGGCCGAGCAGAATGATCTGTGCACGGACCTTGTCGGCATCCGCCTCTTTGCGGAACGAACCCGCCTGGAGGAAGAATTTGGTCACGGGCGCCGCTTTGCTCACGGGTGGCGCTGGCGGCGGGGTGATCCCGGCCAGTGCTGCCTGCGCGCGCGCGGTGTCGATCTTCGCCGCTTCCGCAGGGGTGACCGGCGTCGTCGGGATCGCCGGTACTTGCGGCGTCGGCAGGGTTTTCTCCGGCACGGCGTCCGGCGGCACGATCACTTCCGATTCCGGCAGCAAGGTGTAGAAGTCGTACTTCGGCTTCACCGGTTGCGTCGGGCTCGGCGGGGTCTTGTTGGCCTCGGCGATCTTCGACGCTTTCTGCTGCTGCGCCTGTTCGACCTTCTCGCGCTTGACCGTGTCGCTGCCCTTGCCCGGCTCCAGTTTCATCAGGAACACGATGAACGCGCCGACCGTCAGGCCGATGGCCATCCACAGCCAACCCGGAATCGGTTGCTTCGCAGGAGCTTGGTAACGGCTGGCGCCACGCTTGGGTGCAGGTTTTTTCTTGGCAGCCAACTTACATACGCTCCAGAGTTTCCAGGCCCAACAGTTCCAGGCCTTGCTTGAGAGTACGACCGGTCAGCGCGGCCAGACGCAGACGGCTCTGCATCTGGGCCGGCGTTTCGGCGGCGAGGATCGGGCAGTTCTCGTAGAAGCTGGAGAACAGACCGGCAACGTCGTACAGATAGGTGCAGAGAATGTGCGGCGTACCTTTGTCGGACACGTTGTTCAGCACTTCGCCGAACTGCGCCAGTTTCGCCGCCAGCTCTTGCTCGTGCGCGGCTTCCAGCACGATCTGGCCATCGACTTCGCTGAAGTCCTTGCCCAGTTTGCGGAACACCCCGGCCACACGGGTATAGGCGTACAGCAGGTACGGCGCGGTATTGCCTTCGAAGTTGAGCATCAGGTCGAAGTTGAAGCTGTAGTCGCTGGTGCGGTGTTTCGACAGGTCGGCGTATTTCACCGCACCGATGCCGACCACCTTGGCGATGTTGCGCAGTTCGTCTTCGGCCAGTTCCGGGTTCTTTTCTTTCACCAGGTTGTAGGCACGTTCCTGCGCTTCGGTCAGCAGGTCGATCAGCTTCACGGTGCCGCCATCACGGGTCTTGAACGGACGGCCGTCGGCGCCGTTCATGGTGCCGAAGCCCATGTGTTCCATCTCCATCGGATGGGTCACGAAACCGGCCTTGCGCGCCACGGCGAACACTTGCTGGAAGTGCAGGGCCTGACGCTGGTCGACGAAGTACAGCGCGCGGTCGGCCTTGAGCTTGCCGCTGCGGTAGCGCACAGCCGCCAGGTCAGTGGTGGCGTACAGGTAGCCGCCGTCGGCCTTGACGATGATCACCGGCAGCGGGTCACCGTCGGCGTTCTTGAACTCGTCGAGGAACACGCACTGGGCGCCGTTGCTCTCGACCAGCATGCCGGCGGCTTTCAGGTCGTTGACCACATTGATCAAGTCGTCGTTGTAGGCGCTTTCGCCCATCACGTCGGCCATGGTCAGTTTGACGTTGAGCAGTTCGTAGATCTTCTGGCAGTGCGACAGCGAGATGTCCTTGAACTTGGTCCACAGTGCCAGGCACTCGGCGTCGCCGGCCTGCAGCTTGACCACCAGGCCACGGGCGCGGTCGGCGAACTCTTCGGACTCGTCGAAACGCTGCTTGGCGGCGCGGTAGAAGTTTTCCAGGTCAGACAGCTCGTCGCTGGTGATCGGGTTTTCCTGCAGATAAGCCATCAACATGCCGAACTGGGTGCCCCAGTCGCCGACGTGGTTCTGGCGGATCACTTCGTCGCCGAGGAATTCCAGCACGCGGGCCACGCCGTCGCCGATGATGGTCGAGCGCAAGTGGCCGACGTGCATCTCTTTGGCCAGGTTCGGCGCCGACAGGTCAACCACGGTGCGCTGCGCCGGGCCGGCCTTGCGCACGCCGACGTGAGCGTCGGCCAGGGCGGCATCGAGACGATTGGCCAGGGCCTGGGTGTTCTGGAAGAAATTGATGAAGCCCGGACCGGCGATTTCGGCCTTGGTGACGTTTTCGTCGGCCGGCAGCGCGGCGATGATTTTTTCCGCCAGATCGCGCGGCTTCATGCCCGCAGGCTTGGCCAGCATCATTGCGATGTTGCTGGCGAAGTCGCCGTGGGTCTTGTCGCGGGCGTTCTCCACCTGAATCGCCGGCGACAGGCCTTCAGGCAACACACCTTCGTTGACGAGTTGGGTGAGGGCTTGTTGGATCAGCTGGCGAATGGTGTCTTTCATGGTCTTCTCTTTCGACCGCAAGCGCGGCGGCGCATCAATGCGCGGGTGGAAAAACTGGGCATTATCCGTTGCGAAGACGGGCTTGCCAACCTTAGCAGGCCGCTTATGGATATGTGGTGACATCAAAGGCAAAAGATCGCAGCCTGCGGCAGCGCCTGCAGGTAATTGCCTATTCCTCTGCAGGCGCTGCCGCAGGCTGCGATCTATTGAGCTTCAGTACAAATCGACCGGATCAACATCCAGCGACCAGCGCACCGCCCGCCCGCTCGGCATCTGCTCCAGCACCAGCAACCAACTGGCGAGCAACCGATGCAGGGGCGCCCGTGCTGTCGCCTGCAGCAACAACTGCGCGCGATAGCGCCCGGCCCGCCGTTCCATCGGCGCCGGCACCGGCCCGAGCAGCTCAATCCCGCTCAGATGCTGCTCGGCCAGCAAGCGTTCGGCCTCGCTGCACGCTTCATCGAGAAAGCCTTCAGCCTGCCCCGGCTTGTGCGCTTCGGCACGCAACAGCGCCAGATGCGCAAACGGCGGCAGCCCCGCAGCGCGGCGCTCACTCAGGGCCTGCTCGGCAAAGGCGAAGTAACCCTGCTCGGTCAACTGCACTAATAAAGGATGGTCGGCCAGGTGTGTCTGGATGATCACCTTGCCCGGCTCTTCTGCCCGCCCGGCGCGCCCGGCCACCTGCACGATCAACTGCGCCATACGCTCACTGGCGCGGAAGTCGCCGGAGAACAGGCCGCCATCGGCATCGAGGATCGACACCAGCGTGACGCGCGGAAAATGGTGCCCCTTGGCCAGCATCTGCGTGCCGACCAGAATGCACGGCTGCCCCTTCTGGATCGTCGCGAACAACTGATTCATCGCGTCCTTGCGCGAGGTGCTGTCGCGATCGACCCGCAGCACCGGGTAATCGGGAAACAGAATCGCCAGCCGCTCTTCGGCCCGCTCGGTGCCGGCGCCCACCGGGCGCAGATCGACCTTGTTGCATTTCGGGCACTGGCGCGGCGTGCGTTCGACATAACCGCAGTGATGGCAGCGCAGTTCGCCGTAGCGTTGGTGCACGGTCATCCGCGCGTCACAGCGCGAACACTCGGACATCCAGCCGCAATCGTGGCACAGCAACGTCGGGGCGAAACCGCGACGGTTGAGGAACACCAGCACTTGTTGGCCATTGGCGAGGGTCTGGCCGATGGCTTGCTGCATCGGCCCGGAAATGCCGCTGTCCAGTGGACGGCTTTTCACATCCAGCCGCAAGAAACGGGGTTGCTTGGCACCGCCGGCACGTTCATTCAGGCGCAGGAGCCCATACCGTCCGGTGTAGGCGTTGTGCAGGCTTTCCAGCGAAGGCGTGGCGGAGCCGAGGACGATCGGGATGTTTTCCTGCCGTGCGCGTACCAGCGCCAGATCCCGGGCGTGGTAGCGCAAACCTTCCTGCTGCTTATAAGAGCCGTCGTGCTCTTCGTCGATGATGATCAGCCCCGGGTTCTTCATCGGGGTGAACAGCGCCGAGCGGGTGCCGATAATAATGTCGGCCTCGCCATCACGGGCCGCGAGCCAGGCGTCAAGGCGTTCGCGGTCGTTGACGGCCGAATGCAGCAAGGCGATGCGCGCATTGAAACGCTGTTCGAAGCGCGCCAGGGTTTGCGGGCCGAGGTTGATCTCCGGGATCAGCACCAGCGCCTGTTTGCCGGCTTCGAGGGTTTCGCGGATCAGCTGTAAATAGACTTCAGTCTTGCCGCTGCCCGTGACCCCGGCCAGCAGAAAAGCGTGATAGCTGTCGAACCCGGCCCGGATCGCTTCGTAAGCGGCGCGTTGTTCGGTGTTGAGTGGCAACTCCGGCTGGGCCAGCCAGTGCTCATGAC
>NZ_QAIU01000616.1:0-1768 GCF_003061205.1 Pseudomonas sp. HMWF006 | reverse complement strand
CGGGGGCGTGGCGCCGGATCTCCACTTGTACCAGGTTCTTCGCCAGCAGCAGGTCGAGGCTGTCTTTGCTCAGCATCAGTTTGCTCAACAACTGATGGGCCACACCGTGCGGATGCTGCGCCAGTGTCGCCAGTGCTTCACGCTGGCGCGGGGCGCGGGCGATGCGCGGATCATCGAGGCTGGCGCCAGGTACGACCGACCAGAAGCGCTCCTGACGGGCCTCGGCCAGTTCGCCCTGGCGCAGCAATACCGGCAGGGCCCAGCTCAAGGTGTCGCCGAGGCTGTGCTGGTAATACTGCGACGTCCACAGGCACAGCTTGAACAGTGCTGGCGGTAACGGCGGCTCGGCATCAAGCAGGGCCAGCGCCGGTTTGAGTTTTTCTGCCGGTACTTCGCTGGTGTCGGTGATCTCGACCAGAATCCCGATCATCTCCCGTCGCCCGAACGGCACCCGCAGGCGCATGCCCGGTTGCAACTGGGCGCGCAGCACGCCGGCCGGCGCCCGATAGTCGAACAGGCGGCGCAAGGGCGAAGGCAGGGCGAGGCGCAGAATGGCGTCGGGCACGCGGGGGGATCTCTATAAGCGCAAAATAAGGTAGTGAGCGCAGATCAATTGTGGGAGCGAGCTTGCTCGCGAACGCGGTGTGTCAGGCACTGAGTCATCAACTGGCACACCGCGTTCGCGAGCAAGCTCGCTCCCACAGTGGAGTACGTTCAAGGCCGGGAGCCTAGCAGACGGTCGGTCTCAGGGACAGCTTGCGCGATTGACATTGTCTGGTAGAATCCGCGGCCTAATTACGTGCGGTATTCAACAATCGTGTTGGGTGGCGGCACGCTAGCTGAGGAAGACATCATGAAAGCTGATATCCACCCGAATTACCCAGAAATCGCTGTTACCTGCTCGTGCGGTAACAAGTTCGAAACTCGTTCGACCTTCGGCAAAGCCCTGGCGATCGACGTTTGCAACGAATGCCACCCGTTCTACACCGGTAAGCAGAAGACTCTGGACACCGGTGGTCGCGTTCAGAAGTTCGCCGACCGTTTCGGTGCTTTCGGCGCGAAAAAGGCCTAAGGCCCTTCATTCTGGAAAACCTCAGCGGCTTTTCCGGTCTGATGAAAAAGGCGTCCCTTGCGGGCGCCTTTTTTGTGTCCGCGATTTGGCTTTCCGGGGCTCAGGCCTTCTGCCCGGCGCCTGTGGGGTTGCCGAGCGTCGCCGTACAGCGTGTCGTTGATGGTGACACGGTGCGCCTGAGCGATGGCCGCAGTGTGCGCATGATCGGCCTCAACACGCCGGAATTGGGCAAGCAGGGTCGCAGCGATGAACCCTTTGCCGTGGCTGCACGCCAGCGTCTGCAAGCGTTGATTGATGACAGTGGCGGACAAGTCGTTGTGCTCCCCGGCAAGCAAGCGAAAGACCATTACGGGCGTACGCTCGCCCACCTCTATAACGTCAGCGGCGCCAACCTTGAGGCGCAAATGCTGGCTGACGGTCTTGGCTTCCAGGTCGCGGTAGCACCGAATGTCGATCTTGTTGCCTGTCAGCAGGCTGCCGAACGCAGTGCGCGACAGGCTGGCCGAGGCCTTTGGCGACAGTCACCTGTACTGAAAGCGGAGCAGATCCAGCGCTCGGGTTTCGCCGTGCTCAGCGGTCGTGTGAGCAAGGTGCAGCGCAATTGGGGCGGAATCTGGATCGAGTTGCAGGGCGCCGTTGTATTGCGTGTTGCACCCAATCTCGTCGGACAATTCGACATGGCGCGCTTGCAAGCGC
>NZ_QAIU01000615.1:0-1411 GCF_003061205.1 Pseudomonas sp. HMWF006 | reverse complement strand
AACCGGGTGACGGCGTCGGGCTGACCGGAATGGTCTGCTGCGCCTGCACTGCAGTAATCGAGAGCGCGGCCAGGGCAATGACCGTTAGAATGGTGCGCTTCATCAAGGGCTCCGTTTGGCCTCTAGTCTGCGCTCAGGCTACTCCCAACGGGCCTGCTTGCCTTCCCCCTTGTAGAGATTTCCATGAAACGTTTCGTTCTGCTCGACACCACGCCGATCCCTGACAACGGTGGCGCCCTGTGCCTGTTCGAGTATGGCGAGGATTTCGTCATCAAGATCCAGGGCGGCGACGGCGGGCAATTGATGAACACGCGCATGCACGGTTCCGAAGATGCGCTGGCCGAGATTCCTTGCCGCAAAGTCGCCGGACGGCCGCACTCGCGGGTGTTGATCGGCGGCCTGGGCATGGGCTTCACCCTTGCCTCGGCGCTCAAGCATCTGGGCAAAAGTGCCGAAGTGGTGGTCGCCGAACTGGTCCCGGGCGTCGTCGAATGGAACCGTGGGCCGCTGGGGGAAAAGTCCGGGCGGCCGCTGCTCGATCCGCGCACGGTGATCCGTCAGGACGACGTGGCCAAGGTGCTGCAAAGCGAACCGAACGGCTTCGACGCGATCATGCTCGACGTCGATAACGGTCCTGAAGGCCTGACCCAGAAGGCCAACAGTTGGCTGTACTCCGCCGCTGGCCTTAATGCCTGCGCCAAGGCCCTGCGCCCCAAAGGCGTGCTCGCCGTATGGTCAGCCAGCGCCGACCGACAGTTTTCCGACAAATTGAAGAAAGCCGGTTTCAAGGCCGAAGAAGTCCAGGTGTTCGCCCACGGCAACAAGGGCACCCGCCACACGATCTGGATTGCCGAGAAGCTCAAGGGCTGAGCTAAACTCTGCACATATCCGTCATTAGTCTTTTTACAAAGGTGAACCCATGAGTTCGTCCACCCCGACCAACACGTCGAAGCTCGATCGCATCCTTGCCGACAACCAGCGCGACAAGGAAATGGGCTACCGCGACAAGGCCCTGAAGATGTACCCGCACGTCTGTGGCCGCTGCACCCGTGAATTTTCCGGCAAGCGCCTGAGCGAACTGACCGTGCATCACCGCGACCACAACCACGACAACAACCCGCAGGACGGCTCGAACTGGGAATTGTTGTGCCTGTATTGCCACGACAACGAACACTCGCGCTACACCGATCAGCAGTATTTCAGCGAAGGCTCGCTGAGCACGCCGAAGATCGCCAAGGCTACGCACAACCCGTTTGCTGCATTGGCCGGCCTGATGAAAAAAGAAGACTGAAGATCTTCAGCGCCTGAACAGGCCCAATCGCTGGCAAGCCAGCTCCCACAATGATTTTGGTCGCTCACAAATTTTGTGAACACCCGAGATACCTGTGGGAGCTGGCTTGCCAGCGATAGG
>NZ_QAIU01000068.1:0-5904 GCF_003061205.1 Pseudomonas sp. HMWF006 | reverse complement strand
GCTGTTCAATGTGCAGCGTTGGGCGCAGCTGAAGTTCACGCTGCTGGAGCACCTCGCGCAGTTCCATGAACGGGAACCTGACCAGATGGGCCCGGATCGCGATCGCTTGCGTCGCTTCAGCGGGCTGGCACTCGAACGTTCGACATTCGCGAGCTTGCTCGATGAATTGCTGACGGCCGGATCGATCCAGGCGAGCGGTCCGTGGCTGCACCTGCCGGATCATCAGGTGCGCCTGAATGCCGAGGACGAAAGCCTCTGGCTAGGGTTGCAGCCATTGTTCGAACAGGCCGGTTTCGATCCGCCGTGGGTGCGTGACGTGGCGACAGTGCTGGGGCAGGACGACGCGGTCGTGCGCTTGTTGCTGCGTAAACTGGCGCGCTTGGGTTTGATGCATCAAATAGTGCGCGACCTGTTTTTGAGCGACGTGCAACTGCGCCAAATGGCGGAAGTGTTGCTCAAACTGGCCAGGGAAAATCCGCAGATCCAGGTGACAACCTTCCGCGATGCGCTAGGCTTGGGACGCAAACGCTGTATTCAGTACCTCGAATATTTCGACCGCGTCGGCCTGACCCGACGCCTCGGCGAATCCCGCCAGATCCGCCCCGACAACGCGCTGGCCGACGCCGACGCCCAATGAGTTCAAGGAAGGCAATCGCGCCCGGTGGCGCGGCCGGGCTTCAAACCCGGTTGGGGACGGCATCCGTTCCCGGGCAGGTTCGACTCCGGCTGCCTTCCGCCATTTCAATCAACAGCACCTACATGGCTGGCCGTGAAAGGTGTGTTGCGTACACGGATGTTTGGCTGAAACCCAAACCTGTGGGAGTGAGCCTGCTCGCGATAACGGTGTATCAGTGAGCATGAATGTTGCTGAAAGACGCTATCGCGAGCAGGCTCACTCCGACAGGGGATAGCGTTTCAAATCGGGATGGGCGGTGGGTTAGAAACCAAGTGGGTACTGGATCACCACATAGATCCGGTCAATGTCATCGCCGGCCTGCGCCTCATTGGCCCGGTGCGATACATGTGAGACCTGCACCGACAGATCCTTCGCCGCGCCCGACTGAACGATGTACTTCAAATCAATATCCCGCTCCCAGTGTTTGCCGCCGTCACCCTGCTGCGGCTGGTAACTGCCGCTTTCAGGATCGAACGGGTTGTAGGCGCCGCCCTTGGGCGCGTGAGTGCCGTCGATCTGGCTACCGCTGACGTAGCGGGTCATGAACTTCAGGCCGGGGATGCCGAAGGCGCCCAGATCGAGGTCATAGCGCGCCTGCCATGAGCGTTCGTTGGCGCCATTGAAATCGGCGTATTTGATCGAGTTGGCGAGGTAGATCGAGTCGCCGCCGACGAAGTCGAACGGTGTGTCGCCATTGATCTTTTGCCAGCCGAGCATCACCGCGTGCGGGCCGAAGGTGTATTTGCCGGAAAGGCTGAACGCGGTGTTGTCGATGGCGCCGGCCAGTGCCCGGCCGCTGTCGCGCGTGTGATAGAGGTTGGCGTCGAGCAGCACGCCGGACTGCTTGAGGTGCAGGTTGCCGTAGTACTGATGCCAGGTGTCGCTCAGGTCCGAGGCATACAACGCGCCGCCTATCGGGCTGTCGCTGAACAGATCGGCGCCGAGAAAACTGATCCCGCCGGCCTCGGTATTGGCGCCATAGCCGTAGAAATCGCCCTTGCCTGATGAGCTGTCCTGATTCTTGAACGCGGTGAAATGCCCGGCCACCAGATTGACGTGGTCGAACTCGGCGCTGTTGAGCAGGAAACCGGTGGCGTATTCCGGTTGCAGGCGTTTGTCGGAGGTGTCGAACACCGGGGTTTCCACGGTCATTTCACCGAAGGCGAGGGTGGTGCGCGACGCTTTCAACTTGAGCGCACCGCCCGCGCTGGAGTAGTCGTTTTCACTGCGGCCATCGCTGTCGACCGGCAGCAACCCGGTGCCGGAATGGCCCTTGCCACCATCCAGTTTCAGCCCGGCGAAGGCGTGGGCGTCGATGCCGAAACCGACTGTGCCGGGGGTGAAACCGGATGAGAAGGTGCCGATAAACCCTTGAGCCCATTCCTGTTTGTAGTTTTTACCGGACGGTGAGGGCGAGCGGTAATCGTTACTCAGGAAGAAATTGCGGCTGAGTACTTCGGTTTTGGCATCGTCGAAAAAACCGCTGGCGTGGGCGGTTGTAGTGAGACCGCAGAGCAGCGCGAGCAGAGTGAGGCGCGAGGGGACGCAGTCGATCATGGTCAGTGGCCAGCGGCAATTAAGGTGACCGGGATGATCGCGGGAATGCAGGAAGGGCGATTGAGCGGGTGTGCTGAATTGCTGTGGCTGTCAGGTCATGAGGTGGTGAACGCGCTGACGCCATCGCTGGCAAGCCAGCTCCCACAGGGATTCAGGGTGCGCTCACCGATGGTGACCACACACACTCCTACAGGGATTCAGGGTGTGCTCACCGATGATGACCACACACACTCCTACAGGTTTTGCGTTCAGCACGGGTTTTGTGACTGGAGCAGAACCCTGTGGGAGCTGGCTTGCCAGCGATGGCGGTGTGTCAGGCAACATTTCTGCTGACAGACACACCGCACTCCCAGCATTTAAGACAGTGGCGGCGTGCGCGGCGGGATCTGGCGTTTGCTGCCGGTCGATTCATACGCCGCCGCGAATCGCAGCAGGTTCGAATCGTCATACGCCCGGCCAGCGAAGGTCAGCCCCACCGGCATGCCGATGTCGGCCATCACGCCCATCGGCACGGTGACGGTCGGTACGCCGAGGTGGCGGATCGCGAGGTTGCCGTTGGCCACCCAGATGCCGTTGCTCCAGGCGATGTCCGCCGATTCCGGGTTGACGTCCGCGTCTGCCGGCCCAACGTCGGCGACGGTCGGGAACAGCACGGCGTCGAGGCCGAGTGTGTCCATCCAGTCTTCCAGGTCGATTCGCCGGGTTTGTTCCAGACCTCGCAGGCCATCGGGTACGGTGGAGATCTCGTTCCACGGCGTGATGCCGCGTTCGGCCATGCGCACGTATTCATCCATGCCGGCGGCCAGATCGCCTTCACGGTTGGGCAGGGTGCCGGGATCGTGCGGGAAGATCTTCGGCCCGTCGACGTCGACCAGTCGATTGAGTTTCGGGTCACCGTTGGCTTGCAGGAAATCGTCGAACGCCCACGCGGTCAGGTCCCACAGCTCATGGTGGAGGAATTCTTTCGAGACCAGCCCGCGGGTGAACACCGTCGGTGCGCCGGGACGGTCACCTTCGCAGTTGGAGACCAGTGGGAAGTCGGTTTCGATGACTTCGGCACCTGCGGCTTCGAGGGCCTGACGCGCCTGCTTCCACAAGTCGATCACCGAGGCGCGGGTGTTGATGCGCTGGCCGGTCGGGCCACCGATGCCCGGGGCTTCGCTGGTGCCGGCTTCAGGATCGGCATTGATGAACATGCGCGGCACGGCGAAACGCTTGCCCGCCAGCGCCTTGGCATCGACGGCGAGCTCGGCGTAAGCGGCGGGGCGCACCTCGTTGACGCTCGGGATCGGCACCCACGGTTGCAGACGCCAGAGGTCGCCACGGGTGTCCGGGTCTTCAGCGACAACGATGTCGAGGACTTCGAGCAGGTCGGCCATGGTGCGCGCGTAAGGCACGACGACGTCCATAGTCGGCGTCAACGGCCAGTTGCCGCGCACCGAGATCACCCCGCGTGACGGGGTGTAGGCGCACAAACCGTTGTTCGAAGCCGGGCCGCGCCCGCTCGACCAGGTTTCTTCTGCCAGACCGAACGCGGCGAAACTCGCGGCAGTGGCAGTGCCGGCACCGTTCGACGAGCCTGAAGCAAATGGCGCGGTCAGGTAATTGGCGTTGTAAGGACTTTCGGCGCGACCGTAGACACCGCGCTGCATGCCGCCATTGGCCATCGGCGGCATATTGGTCTTGCCCAGGCAGATCGCCCCGGCGGCACGCAGGCGTTCGATGGTGAACGCATCGCGGTAGGCGATCAGGTCGGCGAAGGCCGGGCTGCCGGACGCAGCGGTCAGGCCCATGACCAGGTAACTGTCTTTGGCGGTGTAGGGAATGCCGTCGAGTGGGCCAAGGATTTCACCTTTGGCGCGACGGGCATCGGACGCTCGCGCTTCATTGAGCGCTTCCGGGTTGCGCACCACCACGGCATTCAGCGCTGTCGGGGTGTCGGCGCCGTCGTAGGCATCAATGCGCGCCAGATAGGCTTGTACCAGCTCCACCGAAGTGGTCTGACCGGATTCCAGCGCGGCGCGCAGTTGGGCAATGGAAACTTCAGTGACTTCGATCATGCGGTCACCGCCGTTTGAATTGGGGTTCTTTTCCTGGAATGGGTGTTCATATCGACTCTCGTGGCACAGCTATAAGCGACAAGGTTAAGACTGGCGCCTATTTAACACCAAGCGGCGCGCGGAGTAATCGGCGGGATGGTGCTCCCACCGATTTAATCCTTTCAGGCGCTCATCATTCCCTGCGGGAGCTGGCTTGCCACACGAGTTTATTGCGCCCACAGAAGGCAGATATGTCCTCAGTCGATCACAGCACGCCGTACTCACGCGCCGTACGATCCAGCGCAATCCGCGTCTTGTCGATCAACTCATCCAGCTCCGTGCGCGTGGCGATCAACGCTGGGGCCATGATCATCCGTCCCAGTGTCGAACGAATGATCAACCCCTCTTCAAAGCCAATCGTGCGGCAGCGCCAGGCGATGTCGTTTTCATTGGCAAAGCGCTTGCGACTGGCCTTGTCTTCAGCGAATTGCAACGCCGCGACCAGGCCCACACCCTGAATCTCACCCACCAACGGGTGGTTGCCGAACACCTCGCGCAGGCAGTTCTGCAAATAAGGCCCGGTGTCGGATTTGACCTGCGCGACCACGCCTTCATCACGCAATGCCTTGAGGTTGGCAATCGCCACGGCGGCCGCCACTGGGTGCCCGGAATAGGTCAGGCCGTGAGCGAACACGCCACCTTTTTCCACCAGCGCCTCGGCCATGCGCCGCGACAGAATCAAACCGCCCATGGGGATGTAACCCGAGGTCAGGCCTTTGGCGATCGACAGCGTGTCGGGTTCAAAACCGAATGTCTGATGGGCGAACCATTCGCCCGTGCGACCAAAACCACCAATCACTTCGTCAGCACACAACAAAACATCGTATTTACGGCAGATGCGCTGAATTTCCGGCCAATAAGTGGCCGGCGGAATGATCATGCCCCCCGCGCCCTGGAACGGCTCGGCGACGAACGCGGCAACCTTGTCGGCACCCAGTTCGAGAATCTTGTCTTCCAGTTGCCGCGCCGCTTGCAGGCCGAACTCCTCCGGGCTGAGGTCGCCTTCATGGGCGAACCAGTAAGGCTCATCAATGTGCGCAACATCGGGGATGGTGCCGCCCATTTCGTGCATGAACTTCATGCCGCCCAGCGCCGTCGCGGCCAGGGTCGAGCCGTGATAGCCGTTCCAGCGGCCGATCATGATTTTCTTCTCGGGCTTGCCCAGCACCTGCCAGAACTTGCGCACGGTGCGGATCAGCACTTCGTTGGCTTCGGAGCCGGAGTTGGTGTAGATCGCGTGGCTGTAGTGTTTCGGCAATAGGCTGAACAGCAACTCGGACAGCTCGATCACCTTCGGGTGGGTCGTGTGGAAGAACATGTTGTAGTAGGGCAGTTGCTCCAGCTGCGCGGTCGCGGCGGCGGCCAGATCCTTGCGCCCGTAACCGAGGTTGGTGCACCACAGGCCGGACATGCCGTCCAGATAACGCTTGCCGTCGTTGTCCCACAACGCCAGGCGATCACCGCTGACCATCACCCGCGGACCTTCTTCGTTGAGGGCTTTCTGATCGACGAACGCGTGAATGTGGTGAGCGGCGTCGGCGGCCTGGTAATCGCGGGTGCTGCGGGCAGGAT
>NZ_QAIU01000614.1:7053-7701 GCF_003061205.1 Pseudomonas sp. HMWF006 | reverse complement strand
GCGCAAGCTGCCCGACTGCCAATGGGTGACCGGACTGTTTTCGTAGATCTGCACGCCCATGCCCTGAACCGTCCGCGCCAGGCCACGCACCAGCTTCGCCGGGTGGATGGTCGCTACGTGCGGCGCAAAGATGCCGCCGTACGGTTTGGCCACGCGAATCTGTTGTGCCAGTTGTTCAGGGCTGAGCCAGCGGTAGTCGTCGTCTGTCAGGCCCTGGCTGTGCAGTTTGGTCAGGTAGTCGCGCAGAGTGGCTTCCTGCTCGGGGTAGCGTGCCGCGCAATACAACACGCCGCCCTTGCGATAATCGCAGTGAATACCTTCGCGTTCGAGGACGATCTCCACTTCATCGGGGATGCAGTGCAGCAGATCGAACGAGGCGCGACGCTGTTGCGGCGACAAACCGGCAAGCAAGCGATCCTCGCCCAGCATATTGCCCATCAGCCAGCCGCCATTGCGCCCGGACGCGCCGAAACCGGCGGTTTGTGCCTCGATAATGGCGATGTCCAGGCCGGGGGCGAGTTTCTTCAGGTAGTACGCCGTCCATAACCCGGTGTACCCGGCGCCAATGATCGCCACGTCGACATCCAGATCCTGCTCCAGCGCTGGCCGCGCCATGAGCGGCTCGTCGAGTTGATCCATCCACAAACT
>NZ_QAIU01000614.1:896-7043 GCF_003061205.1 Pseudomonas sp. HMWF006 | reverse complement strand
TTCCTAGTGCGTGGGCTCAGGAGAAGTCTTGCGCGCGTGTCCGCAAAGAAATTTGTTTGGCGTACGCCTTCGGCGACTGGCCGGTGTGCTGGCGAAAACAGCTGTAGAACGCCGACAACGAGTTGAAGCCGGCGGCGAACGCCAGTTCATCAATACGTAACGGGGGTGCGGCAGTGTCCAGCGCGCGCAGCAGATGCTGCAGGCGCGCCTGATTGACGTAGCGATAGAAGCTCTGCCCCAGCACCTGATTCAACAGGTAGGAGATCTGATTGCGACTGTAGCCACACTCCTTCGCCACCCGTTGCAGGTCCAGTTCGGGATCGAGATAGGGTTGCTGACGCTCGAAGTACTGCTGCAGATCGTCAGCCATAAAGCTCAGCTGGCGTGGCGACAGGCCGAGGCGACTGACCGCTGGACGCTGGCTCGGTGCCTTGCTGCTTTGATTCTGCGTGCGCACCAGCGAGGCGTATTCGTTGACGCGCCAGATCAAGCCGTCTTTGACCATGAGCGCCTCACTGGAACGGAACGACACCAGCCCTTCACCACCGCGCAATGTCACTTCGTACTGGATGAAGGCGGTATTGCCGTCGACACGGATGCGATCGCAATGCTCGAGCAATTCGTCGGATTCTCGCGGCATGCTGACGCGCACGTACTCGCGCAAGTCGTCGAGGCCGAGTACGCGGTTCTGGAAGAAATCGTTGTACTGAATGTCCGGGTGATACAGCGCCATGACGCTGTCCAGGTCGCGATGCTTCCAGCTCAAGTGATAGCGCATGACCGTGGCGGCCGTGGCCTGGGTCTGTTCCGGGCCGTCATTATCGGCGTGCATAAGTGGCTCGGCGAAAAAGAACCGAGCTTGCCCAAGATCGGCATCTGCATCAATGCCTAATCGCTAGTGGCCTTTTGGCGATGATTGTGTAGGCCGTGACTTACATCAAAAAATGCGAAGCAATCGCAAAATGAACTGAAAAATCTCACAGGAATTTCACATCCGGATGCTACTTTTAATGTCAGTCACCGGTTGAGCCAATGAAGGCTCTTCCCTCCTAACATGGGCAAAAGGAAGCGCTCGATGAAGAAGGCGGGCAACACATGAATAAAGGGTCAAGCAAAGTTACGTTCCCCAATGCCTGCCAACTGATGCGCTGGCATTTTCATCCCATGGGTTTCGAAGCCACGATGGATGCGCCGGGCAGCATGATTGCCCGCCTGTTTGATCGCGCCAGCGGTGAAACCATGATCGCCATCGCCGGCATCCCTTGCGCCACCGTGATGAATGCAGCCGATGTCGAGCGCATCATTGAGGCGGTGGAAGATGAGCTGGAATCCTTCGTACCTCCAGAATCCATTAAAAATTACGCCTAAGCTTTTGATAGAAAACAAAAAAGCCCGCACTGATGCGGGCTTTTTCATGGTCAGGCACTTTGTTTGTCGGGGCGATGGTCGACAAAGAACGGTTTGCCCTTGGCGACCCGGTCGGATGCTCGGGGCATGTTCACCGCCTGCGCGTCCTGCGGTTCGACGTACCAGTAGCAATGGCTGACCGCGCGGGTGATGCCGACGTAAGCCAGGCGCAGGATTTCGTCTTTTTGCGCCGTGTCGTAGGGTTCACTGTCGCCGCTTTTGCCCAATCCGGCCATGCGATACACCTGATTCTTGTAAGGCGAACTGGTCAGGTGCTGGCAATCGCCGAGCAAAAACACCGCATCGGCCTGCAAGCCTTTGGCACTGTGATACGTCAGCTGCTTCAGGCGTCGGGCTTCGTAGGGCAAGCTCGAATCCACATTAACTACCGACTGAATATGCTCTTCAATCAATGACTTATCGCTGCTTTTTCGATAAAGCATCAAGATCGAATGACCCTGGCGATAGTGTTCGGCAAGCCGTTGCGCCAATCCCTGATCATCACGTTCCAGCACATTGACCGGTTGCACCGGCTTGGGCTCGCCACTGGCCCTGGCTTTCTTGCCGGGAATCGCCGGCGCTGCGCGGACGATGTGTTCAGCCGCATCAATGATGTGTTGGTGACTGCGGTAGTTGTCGCTCAGCATCACCCGCGTGGTACTCGGTGACGGGAATTCCTTGTTGAATTCCATGAAGTAACTCGGCGAACTGCCGCGCCAGCCGTAAATCGACTGCCAGTCATCCCCGACACACAGCAACGATGAGCGTTGCGCGCCTCGCCCGACATGCATGGCCGGGCCCCGGCTGCGGATCTCCGTGAGACTGGCGCGAATCCAGGAGACGATTTGCGGCGACACGTCCTGGAACTCATCGATCATCAGGTGCGCCATCGGCCGGAGCAGTTCGTCACCGAGCAGTTTCAGATTTTCCGGCGAGTGTTCACTGAACAGCGCAAACATTCGGTTGTAGGTCATCACCGGCGGTTTCTGATCGAGCAAGTGATCTTCGAAAGCGCGCCAGAACAGACTCAGCGCCTCGAAGAAGAACCGGTCCGGGTCATCCTTGGCGAAACTCATGCGGCCCACCGCGTCCGGCACGTCCAGACCCAGGTTTTCGATGAAACCGGCGGCGGCGACAAAACAGTCGAGCAATGGCGCCGATGCCAACTCGCCCTTGACCTTGTAATCGAAGCCCGGACCGGCCGTCGCGTCGCCTGCCAACGTGGCCAGAACGCGCTTTGATGATTCGTAACTGTCCAGCCAGATCAATGGCTTACGACAGAAAGCTTGAAACAGGGTGCGCTTGACCGCCCATTCCGCACGTACCGTCAGCTTGGCGTTGGGCCGGCAGACTTGCGGGTTTTCCCTTGGATCGAAGCCGAGCACGACCCAGGCGTCCAGACTCGGAATGTAGCCATGGCAGTGGAATGTCGAGCCGTTGATGTCGAACGTCTGGCGATTGGGCTCAATGCCCTTGATCGGCCAGGCACCCGCACGAAACCACAGATCCTCGACGACATCGCACAGCTCTTCATCGCGTCGGGACGCAAGCTCGGTCACCGCCATGCGCTTTTGCACATCCGGGTGATCGCGCTCCAGCTCCTTGAGCTGCAAGCCCGCCCGGGACAGCGGCTGGATCAGTTGCCGAAAACGCTCGTCTTCGTTGAACAAGCGGTGATAGCAGGCATTGAGTTGCTGGCGCTGGGCGTCGTTGATCCGCAGGTCGAACGGATTGCTGTCCACCTCGTCTTCAGCGCCCTGAACCCGGTGACTGAGGTTCTCGAACGCCTGCAAGCGCTCGAAACCCGGCAAGCTGCGCACCATCGGCAGAATGCGCGAATGGAAGGTGCGCACCAGCTCCCGCGCCTGCTTCAGGTTCAGCGGCTGGCCCCAAAGGGCGAACAGTTCGAGCAGTTTGTTGATGAAATCCTTGCGCGATTCACGGGTGAAGGTCACCACGGTCATTGAGTCGAGCTCAAAGCCCAGATAATGCGTGAGCAACAGAATGCGCAGCACCAGCGTGGTGGATTTGCCGGCGCCGGCGCCCGCGACAACGGATGTCGACGGTGTATCGCTGAAAATCATCTTCCACTGTGCTGCGCTCGGTTGCGCGGACTCGGGCAGTAACCGCGCAACATCAGCCTTCATACGCTTCTTCAGCTCGGCGGTGAGCGGCAGGCGCCAGTCATCGAATAAATGGTTGTCGACATTCGGCGGACGATGTTCAGTGCTGCGACTGTCACGGATCAGCAGCACCTGCCGCCCTTCTTCCAACCCTTCGAGCTTGCCCTCTTTGAAGCCGTATTCGACACCGGCGGTATGACCGCTGCGGAAACCATCAGCCTGGCCGTGCAACCACGACGCTCGGTGTTGCGCGCGCAGGCGGGTCAAGCCATGACCAAAGAAACGCGCGGCCAGACGCTTGAACCAGGGCATCTCGGCCAAAGGACGAAGTTCAGGGGGAAGATCGGGTGTGTGTTGCGCCACGCTGACGGACTCCGGGGTGAGGCTGTTGCGGCTATGGTGTCTGTATTCGCCGCCGAGTTCTAGCGAAATGCTTACAGGTCATCGGCTTAGCGGATGAACTGAAGGTACGATGCGACGATTTTTCAGCTGTTCCCATCAATTTATTCGATGCTCATGCCGCACTTTTTACGCTTTTTATCGATGCTTTCCTGATAGATGATCGCCGTCATATACCACTGGGTGCAGTCCGCACGCCCGTGGCGAACCTTCAAAGGAGACGATCATGCTTGAACTCAGACCCTTCAGCTCGCTGGGCGGCGCCCATCACGGCTGGCTGGATGCCCATCATCACTTCTCGTTCGCCGAATACTATGACCCTCAGCGCATGAGCTGGGGCAACCTGCGCGTATGGAACGACGACGTGATTGCCGCGGGTACCGGTTTCCCGCAACACCCGCATCGCGACATGGAAATCATTACCTATGTGCGTGAAGGCGCGATCACCCACCAGGACAACCTCGGCAACAAGGGCCGTACCGAAGCGGGCGACGTGCAAGTCATGAGCGCCGGCACCGGTATCGCGCACAGTGAGTACAACCTGGAAGCGAAAGACACCAAGATCTTTCAGATCTGGATTCTGCCGACCGAAACCGGTGCACCACCGTCGTGGGGCGCGAAACCGTTCCCCAAAGGTCAACGCGAAGGCTTTGTGACCCTGGCCAGCGGCAAGGCTGGCGACGACCAGAGCTTGCGGATCCGCGCCGATGCGCGTCTGGTGGCCGCCAACATCAAGGCCGGGGAAACGGCGGAATATCGCCTCGATGAAGGGCGCCGGGCGTATCTGGTGCCGGCGACCGGCGTGATTGAGGTCAACGGTTTGCGCGCTCAGGCGCGGGACGGCGTGGCCGTGGCGCATGAACGGGTGCTGACCGTGACCGCGATTGAAGACAGTGAAATCGTGCTGGTGGATCTGGCGTAAATGGCAGGCAAAAAAAGGGGCGACCATGACGGTCGCCCCTTTTTTCTATCTACCGCCAACACGGCTCTTATGGCGAGAGATTATCCCCACTGGGTCGCGAAGCGGCCCTGCTTTTCCATTGAAGGGGACTGCTGCGCAGTCCAGCGGGGATAAATCCCCTCGCCACAGATAGCCCCCTCCAAAAGCAGATAAGCCCTCACATCGCATACGCGTGGCGTTACTTTGCGGAAATGGCGCCATCCACCAAGGTCTGCGCTTCAGCCACCAGTTGCTTGAGGTGGTCGTCGCTGATGAAGCTTTCGGCGTAGATTTTGTAGATGTCTTCGGTACCCGAAGGACGCGCCGCGAACCAGCCGTTTTCAGTCATTACCTTCAGACCGCCAATGGCCTGGTCGTTGCCCGGTGCATGACTGAGGATGCTCTGGATCTTTTCGCCGGCCAGTTCGGTCGAGGTCACTTGCGCTGGCGACAGCTTGCTCAGCAGCGCTTTCTGCTCCGGATTGGCCTTGGCATCGACACGTACCGCGAACGGCTCGCCCAGCTCATCGGTCAATGCGCGATAGGCCTGGCTCGGGTCGCGACCGGTTCGGGCGGTCATTTCAGCGGCCAGCAGCGCTGGAATCAGACCGTCCTTGTCGGTACTCCACACGCCACCGTCCTTGCGCAGGAACGACGCACCGGCGCTCTCCTCCCCGCCAAACCCCATAGAACCGTCGAACAGACCGTCGGCAAACCATTTGAACCCGACCGGCACTTCGTACAAACGACGACCCAGACGCTTGGCCACGCGATCAATCAAACCGCTGCTGACCACGGTTTTACCCACGGCGGCATCCGCGCGCCACTGCGGACGGTTCTGGAATAGATAGTCGATGGACACCGCCAGATAGTTGTTCGGAGCGAGCAAGCCACCGGACGGCGTGACGATGCCGTGACGATCGTGATCCGGATCGCAGGCGAAGGCGACGTCGAAACGCTCCTTGAGGCCGATCAAGCCCTGCATGGCATGGCTGGACGACGGGTCCATACGAATCTGGCCGTCCCAGTCGACGGTCATGAAACGGAACGTCGCATCGACTTCCTTGTTGACCACCTCGAGATCCAGACGGTAATGCTCGGCGATGGCCGACCAGTAGCGCACTCCGGCGCCGCCCAGCGGATCAACGCCCAGACGTAGCTTGGCGTCACGAATGGCATCGAAGTCGATCACGTTGATCAGGTCGGCCACGTAGGTGTTCACGTAGTCGTGACGGTGAGTTGTGGCAGCCTTGAGCGCTTGCTCGTAGCTGATGCGCT
>NZ_QAIU01000614.1:0-886 GCF_003061205.1 Pseudomonas sp. HMWF006 | reverse complement strand
CCGCCGCTTTGTGGCGGGTTGTGTGAAGGCGTAATGACCACACCGTCAGCCAGGCCCGACGTGCGCCCGCGGTTGTAGCAGAGAATGGCGTGGGAAATGGCAGGCGTCGGCGTGTACTCATCGCCCTCGGCGATCATGACCGTCACGCCGTTGGCTGCCAGGACTTCCAGCGCGCTCGCGCCGGCCGGGGTCGACAGTGCGTGAGTGTCGATGCCGACAAACAGCGGGCCAGTGATCCCTTGCGCTTCACGGTACAGGCAGATTGCCTGGCTGATGGCCAGAACGTGCCATTCGTTAAAACTCAAATCAAAGGAGCTGCCCCGGTGTCCGGATGTTCCGAACGCCACACGCTGCGTGGAAATCGAAGCGTCCGGTTGGCCGGTGTAATAAGCCGTTACCAGTCGCGGGATGTCGACCAACAATTCTGCCGGTGCCGGTTTGCCCGCAAAAGGACTGAGAGTCATGCAAAACCTCTGAAATAGAGTGGTTCAGGAATACAGCGCAGTTTACTGGCAGTTTGACCGCAGTGCGATCAGATGTATCCGGAACGCTCCCGATGTTTTTTAACGTTATTCGCCGGGCGCCAGTCGCAAGGCGTCGCTCAAAAGTCCGACGACACTGGTCAGGTCGGGGTCGCCATGGCTCAGCGGGCTCAGACGCAGATGGTGCGCATGCAAGCCCCGCAGGCTGAACAGCTCGCCCGGGGCGATGATGATCTGCTGCTTGAGCAGCCGTTGAAACACATCCCCCATGTCGACCGGCCTTAGCGAGCGGACCCACACCGTCGCCCCGCCTTGCGGCTCGACGATCTGCAACACATCGCTGCGCTCGCGCAATAACTGGATCAAGTGAGTTCGACGTTCCTTGAGCAGTCGCCGCAGTACGG
>NZ_QAIU01000067.1:0-1547 GCF_003061205.1 Pseudomonas sp. HMWF006 | reverse complement strand
CAGCAACGGATATGCCCCCAACCCCAACCCCAAAACAACAATCTGGCAGGTGCACTAAGTTCAGACTCTCAATACCTTCCCACCAATCGCCACCGCCACCAGCAGCACTGCCATCAGCCCAAAAGCAAAACTCAAACTACTGGCATGGGCAACAAAACCAATCACAGCCGGTCCCGCCAGAATCCCCGCATAACCCAACGTAGTAATCGCCGGCACCGCGATGCTTTCCGGCATCACCGTCTGCTTACCCACCGCCGTATACAGCACCGGCACGATGTTCGAACAGCCGGCGCCGACCAGCGCATAACCGACCAGTGCAGCCTCCCAACTCGGTGCGAACGTCGCCAGAAACAGTCCGGCGGATGCCAACAGACCGCCAAACAGAATGATCCGCGTCGCCCCGACAATCCGAACAATCCGGTCACCCATCAAACGTCCGGCGGTCATGGTCAGGGCAAATGCCGCATAACCGAGTCCGGCATAGGCGGTGTCGATCCCGCGCTCTTGCGCCAGGAATACCGCGCTCCAGTCCAGCGCCGCGCCTTCGGTGAGGAAGACGATAAAGCACATCCCGCCAATGAACAGCACGATGCCGTGGGGAATGGCGAATGCGGGACCTGAGCTTTCGCTGCCGTAGGGCAACATGTGCGGCACGCACTTGAACAACGCGGCGACCAACACCGCCACCACCACCAGCATCGCGCTCAGCGGTGACAGGCCGAGGCCGAGCAGGGCACTCACGCCGGCGGCGCCGACGATCCCGCCGAGGCTGAACAAGCCGTGAAAGCCCGACATCATGTTTTTGCCGCTGGCCCGTTCGACGATCACCGCTTGCAGGTTCACTGTCGAATCCACCGTGCCAAGCCCGGCGCCAAACATGAACAGCGTGGCGATCAACGCCGGAATCGACGACACCGTCGCCAGCAGCGGCAATGCCAGACAGATCAGCAAGGTGCCGCCAGTCGCCACTCTGCGGCAGCCGAAGCGCGCGGCGAGAATCCCCGCCATCGGCATCGCCAGAATCGAACCGACCCCGAGGCACAACAGCAACAAGCCGAGCGTGCCTTCATTGAGCCCGGCGCGGGCCTTGGCGTATGGCACCAGTGGCGCCCACGCGGCAATGCCGAGGCCGGCGATGAAAAAGGCGATGCGCGTCGACATCTGTTGCAGGCGTCCGGGGACGAAGGTGTCTTGGGGGGTGAGGCTGGTCATATCGTTCCTTGGCAAAAAACATCGCGTCCCCGAAGGACAGTGATAGCGCGTCGAGGTTCGATCGCAGGTTCCGGGGGAGTGCAGTCGACATCCTAACCCGTAGGCGTTCGCCTGCTCGCGAAAACGCTGATTCGGGTAATGAATGTGGCGATTGACACACCGCCTTCGCGAGCAGGCTCGCTCCTGCAGGGGATTGCGTTTTACAGTGGCAGCTTCAGAGGGATTGAACGGTAAGGGCGGGTGATGACGCGATTTTACGATGCACGGGGCAATGTTTACGGGGTGGTTTCGCCTCAGGCACTTCGCGAGGCGGGGATCGGTCTGCCGATGACGGC
>NZ_QAIU01000613.1:0-1152 GCF_003061205.1 Pseudomonas sp. HMWF006 | reverse complement strand
AGAGCAGCTTCGAAGGCCTGGAAGTGCCGGCGGCAAGCGTCAAGCTCAACCCTCCGGCTCCAGCTCCGGCGCCGGTGGTGGCGCCAGTGGTGATGGCTGAGCCGATTGCCGCGCCGCTGGTGGCCCCTGCCGCCGAACGCTCGGATGACGTGCTGGACAAGGCGCAGTCGCACATCAATGCCGGTCGCCTGAATCAGGCAGCCGCACTGCTGGAAGAGGGTGTCAGCCTCGAACCGCAACGCAGTGACTTGCGCCTGAAGCTGATGGAAGTCTACGGTCAGCAGGGCGATCGCGATGCGTTCGTCGGTCAAGAACGACAGCTGGTGGCCAATGGCGACAACTTTGCCAAAGTCGAACAGCTGAAAAGCCGCTTTCCGGCTATGGCCGTAGTGGCGGCGAGCGGTCTGGCGGCAGCGGCAGTTGCCGCCGAGCTGGACGCGCAATACGTCAAAGACCTGTTGCTGGATGAGCCTGAGGCGCCGGCCGCGGCACCGCAGGCAGACGATCTGGACAGCGCGTTCGACCTGAGCCTGGACGATCTCGACAACATCACTCCGGTAGCACCAGCCCCAGTGGTTGAGCCGCAAGCGCCGGTGGAGCTGGACGAATTCCCGGCGGACGACGATCTGAGCTTTGAGTCGGTGCTGCAACAGCAGACCGAGATCAAAGACAATCTGGACGATCTGTCGGACTTCGACCTTGATCTGGACCTTGGTGCCGAGCCGGCGCCGGCGGCTCTGGCTGATGACGATTTCTTGCTGGATCTGGACGAAGGCGTGAAAGATCTTGCGCCGGTCGAGCCGCCAGTCGTTGCCGACGTGCCGCAGGATGATCTGGAGTTGCCTGCCGATTTCGACCTGTCGCTGGCCGACGAAATGGACACCAACCCGCCCGCCGAACCCGATGCGTTCGCAACCGAGCTGGACGACGTCAACGCCGAGCTGGATCGCCTGTCGCAAAGCATCGCCGAACCGACCTTCACCGAAGCCGATGCGGCGATCGGTGACGATCTGGGCGAAGATGACTTCGACTTCCTCGCCGGCGCTGACGAAGCGGCCACCAAACTCGATCTGGCTCAGGCCTACATCGACATGGGCGACAACGACGGCGCGCGCGACATCCTCAATGAAGTGTTGACCGAGGGTGACGAGA
>NZ_QAIU01000066.1:0-18098 GCF_003061205.1 Pseudomonas sp. HMWF006 | reverse complement strand
CCATTTGCTGGCGGGTTTTTTATGGGTTGAAGCAAAAGAACTTCAAGCAAGAATGCCGAGGATTCTCGGAGCGGGAGCAACAGCTGAGTCGATGGCGGCGAGGATTCTTCCCGTAGTGGTTTGAACCAGCACCCCACCCATCAGGTTAGAAGGCTCATGCACATGCAAGCCTTGATCTCCGAAGTCCGGATCAAGCTGGCCATTGGTCTGGACCCGTAACCAGTAGGCACGTGCGGCGAACCCGGCGTAACCGGCAGCAATGATTTTTCCATCCGCCTGCAAGGCAACTGCATTGCATATGAGGACATAGCCCGGAACATCCATGGGCACATCAGTCAACAGTCTGATCCCGTTATTGAACGTCGGATCAAATTCACCATCGGCTGTCAGCCTGGAGACACATACCCGATACCCGCTGGGCTTGACAACTTCATGTCCCACCACAATGAGCTTGTCTTCAAGAAAAATGACACGCCCCATCACGTTGTCGCCATCGGCTTCCCAGTAGCCGTTCCTGCCAAAGGTAACGTCGAGTGCACCATTTGACAAAAACCGGGCGACTGATTGTTTTCGATCATATGAACCCACCCGCACCCGCTCGGTGGTTCCGCCCACAACAATCTTCCCGTCGCGGGTCACGACCACGCTTTTAACTTCAGTGTTCTGCCCGTTCATGAGCACCTCGACAAAGCCGCGCCCACCGCCAAATTCCAGATCGGCCTCGCCATTGGCCTGAAGTCGATAAAGTCGGCTGCCCCTGAGCACCAATTGGTCTTGTCCATCGACCAAGGTATACGACGCCGCAACCAGGATTTTCCCGTCGGCCTGTAAACATCCGTACGAAGGGAACTCGGTGAACAGATTGTTTTGTGCCGGCAACGGCAGAATCTTGTTACCGAAGACCAGATCCGGGGTTCCATTGCTGTTGAATCGGGTAATGGCAACTTTGGGTCGTTGATCAGAGCGATCGTCGCGAAGCGCTCCGATCACCACATATTTTCCATCCGCCTGTTGGAGTAACTGAACGGGGACCGATAGCTTGCCGGGCGCAAACTCCCACCGGGTGACCCCGTCGCTGCCAAACTGCAGATCCTGGCTGCCGTTGGCGAAAATCCGGTAAAACCACATTTCGTTACCGACCCACAGACCATGGACAATAGAGCCCTGGTTATCCTCCACCATGCACCGGAGGGTGCCTGAAGCAATGGGAACGTTTACAACACCGTCCACGCCGAATGTTGGATCGAGATCGCCGGCATTGTTGACAGAAGAAGCGCCATCCTGACTGTTCATGTGGTTCATCCTTTGAGAAAGACGCTGCCTGTAATGCTTTGCGCGAATGGCGTATCTGAAAGTCTTGAGGCAGCAGTTCGAAACGCGCGAGCTACTGTCACACGCCGCCCTACCGCGAAACACCTGTCAGAAATGACAGTTCCATAGTCTTTACGAGCCAAATCAGTGTCTCGGCAGCCCTGGCTTTTTTGTGCGCTCCCGCTCCCACAGGGAGGATTGGGGGGTTATTCCAGGCACTGGGCGAACAGCTTTTGAATCGGTTGATTGCGCTGGCTATAGCGCTGCAGCAGGACCATCTCGCGGTAGAACGTCAGCTCACCCAACTCGATTACCCTGACCTTGAGCGGATGCTCCAGCCACAGTCCGGCCCTGGGCAACAACGAAACGCCCAGCCCCGACTCGACCATTTTCACGATCGCCTCCAGCTCATCCAGCTCCAGCGCTACGTTGACCTCTATGCGCTGCTCCCGCAGAAACCGCGTCACCAATCGCCCTCCGAAAGAATTGCGGTCGTAGCGCACATGCGGCCGTTCGGCGAGCAACCGCAGCGGATCGTCGCCCTCGACCTGCGGCGGCACGATCAACACAAACGGCTCACGCCGGATCACCTGCGCCGACAACTCCTTGGGCAACTCGAACGGTGGCTTGATCATGATCGCCAAATCAACTTCGCCGGCATCGACCTGACTCAACAGATTCAACGACACGCCCGGCACCAGTTTTGGCTCCAGCCCCGGTGCCTGCTGGCGCAAACGCAACAAGGCTTGCGGCAACAGGCCGGTTTGCGCGGTGGCCACTGCACCGATTTTCAGCTCGCCGCGAAACTCGCTGACCGCGTCGTCCACCGCCATGCGGCTGAAGATCGCGAGCATTTCCTGCGCCATCGGCAACGCCCGCTGCCCCGCCGGATTGAGCGTCGCCTGCCGACCGGTGCGATCGAACAGGCGAATGCCCAAGGCGTTTTCGAGGTTGCGGATCTGCGCACTGACCGCCGACTGCGTCAGGCCAATATGCAAACCCGCGGCCGCAAACGTGCCGTGGCGTGCCACCGCGAGAAAGGTTTTGAGTTCGCGCAGCATGCACACCTCGATTGATCGAAATAATTTGAGCTCGACACAAAAACTATCGTCTTTCAATCACATTTCACAGCACTAAACTCAGTCAACCGAACCTGATCGAGAATTCCACTATGCAGCTCAGCCCTTTTCATCTGGCCATTCCGGTGTATGACCTTGACGCCGCACGGCACTTTTACCGCGAGGTGTTTGGTCTGGAAGAAGGTCGCTCCAGTGAGCACTGGGTCGATTTCAACTTCTTTGGTCATCAACTGGTGATTCACCTGGCGCCGAAAAACGCCTCGCAGGAAGCCGCGCACACCAACGCCGTCGACGGGCATGACGTGCCGGTGCCGCATTTTGGCGTGGTGTTGGGGATGCAGGAATGGGAGGCGCTGGCCGAGCGCTTGCAGTCGCTGGAAACGAAATTTGTGATTGAACCGGGAATTCGCTTTCAGGGACTGGTGGGGGAACAGGCGACGATGTTTTTGTTTGACCCGTGCGGCAATGCGCTGGAGTTCAAGGCGTTCAAGAATATTGGGCAGTTGTTTGCCAAATAGATTTGTATTGTTCGGGCTGACGCATTCGCTAGCAGACTAGCGCCCACCGGGATCTGCGGTGAACCGGGATTTTCTGAACACCGAGGGTACCTGTGGGAGTGAGCTTGCTCACGAAGAGGCCAGCACATTCAACAGAGATGTGCCTGACCGGACGCCTTCGCGAGCAAGCTCGCTCCCACATGGATCTACGGTGAACCGGGATTTTCTGAACACCGAAGGTACCTGTGGGAGTGAGCTTGCTCACGAAGAGGCCAGCACATTCAACAGAGATGTGCCTGACCGGACGCCTTCGCGAGCAGGCTAGCGCCCACCGGATCTACGGTGAACCGGGGTTTTCTGAACACCGAGGGTACCTGTGGGAGTGAGCTTGCTCACGAAGAGGCCAGCACATTCAACAGAGATGTGCCTGACCGGACGCCTTCGCGAGCAAGCTCGCTCCCACATGGATTTGTGGTGCACCGGGATTTTCTGAACACCGAAGGTACCTGTGGGAGTGAGCTTGCTCACGAAGAGGCCAGCACATTCAACAGGGATGTGCCTGACCGGACGCCTTCGCGAGCAAGCTCGCTCCCACAGGGATCTGCAGTGAACCGGGATTTTGTGAACACCCGAGAAACCTGTGGGAGCTGGCTTGCCAGCGATGAGGCCCGAATCAACAACGCTTCAAGGCCTGCTTGTGCACATACATCGCACTATCAGCATCCGCCAGCAGCCGATCCACGGTCTCATGGCGCTCAGCGTCGTATTCGATCTGCCCGACACTGAAGCGAATCGCATAGCCCCGGTGCAACGTGGCATTACGCTCTTCGAGAATATCCTTGAGCCGCGCCATGATCGCCGTGGTTTCGATATGGCTGGAGCCGGTCAGCAACGCGACAAACTCATCCCCGCCCAAACGCCCGACCACATCACTCTCGCGAAAGGCGATGCGCAGCACGTCGGCAAAGGTCTTCAGCGCACTGTCACCCTCGGCATGCCCATACAGATCGTTGATCTGTTTGAAGTCATTAAGGTCGAAAAACAGCAAGGTCGCCGGGCGCTTTATCCGCGCGCAGGCGTCCAGCGCATGCTGCGCCAGTTGCTTGAAACCACGGCGATTGGACAGCAACGTCAATTCATCCATGCTCGCGACCTGCACAGCGGCCAGCTCTTGCTCGGCCATTTCCGCCAGATCCCGCAACAACGCGCGCTCTTCCTCGTCGAGGTCGCGGGGCTTGGTGTCAATCAGGCACAGCGTGCCCATTTTATTGCCGTTGGGCACGGTCAAAGGGTAACCGGCGTAGAAGCGAATGTGCGGCGCGCCCGTCACCAGCGGGTTGTCATGGAAGCGCACATCTTCGCGGGCGTCCGGCACCAACAACAGGCCGTCGTTAAGAATCGCATGGCCGCAGAATGAAACATCCCTCGGCGTCTCGCTGACATCCAGCCCCACGCACGATTTGAACCACTGCCGATTGGTGTCGACCAGCGTAACCAGTGCAATCGGCACATTGAACAAGCGTTTTGCCAACCGTGTCAGTCGATCGAAACGCTCTTCAGGGGCGGAATCGAGCAGTTCAAGTCCGTGCAGTGCTTGAACGCGCGCCGTTTCATTCGCAGGTTTTCCTGGAACCAGCATCAGCACACTCCATTGGCAACAATGCTTTTAAGCGTAGCGCTAATTCGCCGAGGGGTTCACTTCATCAGATCCCCGCCACCGGACACGGTCCGCCCGCCTCGGCCCACAGCTTGAATTGCGTGACAAATATATCGTGCGGCACTGGCACCGGCGCGCGCCCTGCTCCGGGGTTCCAGCCCCAAAGCACCAGTTTGTCTTCGCTGACATGCTTGATCAGCGCAGCAAAGTCGCGATCGCCATTGCTCGAACGGTCCTTGATCATCGCGCAGAGCTTGTCCGGCGGCAGGCCGATCCAGGCCATTTTGTGCGCCGCCGGCGGCAGGCTCCAGTGCGGTGCCCCCGGTGGCGCATGCGGGCCGTAACTGGCCGGCGGATTGTTTTCCGCGTGACAGGTTGCACAGGGCAAACCAGCCGCACCCTTGCCGTCCATGCCGCGCACCACGTTCATCGCATGGGGAATGCCGGCGTCGAATTGCAATGGCGAATCGCCGGGGATGTGGCAGTTCTGGCAACGCGGGCTCTGAAAGACTTTCTGCACGGTGCCGAACGCCTTCAGTGCTTCCTGATCGTCGGCGAACAGCTCAGAGGCATAACCACCCAGCCCCAACAGGATCACCGAACCCAACAACAGATGTCGTTTCATCTCACACCCCCGACAGTTGCAGCGGCAACTCGCGCAGGCGTTGCCCGGTCAGGGCGAACACTGCGTTGGCCACGGCGGGTGCGGTCGGCGGCACACCGGCCTCGCCGATGCCGCCGGGTTTGTCGCTGCTGGGCACGATGTGTACCTCGACCACCGGCATCTCGTTGAGCCGCAGCACCTGATAATCGTGATAGTTGGACTGCACGACCGCGCCGTCCTTGAGCGTCAGTTTGCTGTGCAGCGCCATGCCCAGGCCGAAGGTGATGCACGACTCCATCTGCGCGGCAATGCTCTGCGGATTGACCGCAATCCCACAGTCCACCGCACACACCACGCGGTGCACGCGAATCGCCAGATTGTCCTGGGACACCTCCGCGACCTGCGCCACGTAACTGCCGAATGACTCATGCACCGCGACACCCAACGCGTGACCGTCCGGCAACGGCGCTTTCCAGTTGGCCTTCTCCACCGCCAGGTTCAACACGCCAAGATGCCGAGGGTGTTCCTTGAGCAATGTGCGCCGGTACTCGACCGGATCCTTGCCCGCCGCCGTGGCCATTTCATCGATCAGCGATTCCATGACAAACGCGGTATGGCTATGCCCCACCGATCGTAGCCAGAGCACGTTGATGCCAGTCTGCGGCGAATGCAGATCGACCTGATGATCGGCCAGCCCCTTGATATAGGGACTGTCGGCCACGCCTTCGACCGAAGTCGCGTCGATGCCATTCTTGACCATCGTCGCTTCCAGCAGGGTGCCGGCCATAATCGACTGCCCGACCAGCACATGCTGCCAGCTCGACGGCAGGCCATCGGCGCCGAGGCCGATCCGTGCCTGATGCAGGAACATCGAACGGTAGTAACCACCGCGAATATCATCCTCCCGCGACCACACGGTTTTCACCGGCATGGCGGCGGCTTTCGCCACTTGCACCGCTTCGGCGACGAAGTCTGACGTTGGGTTGGCCCGGCGCCCGAAACCACCGCCCAGGAATTCGGTGTGAATCTCCACCTGCTCGGGCTTCAGTCCGGTGATCTTGCCGGCGACCATTTGATCGAGCGTCTGAAACTGCGTTCCAGTCCAGATCTCGCACTTCTCGGCGCTGATCTTCACCGTACAGTTCAACGGTTCCATCGGCGCGTGAGCCAGATACGGCACGCTGTACTCAACGTCGATCTTCTTCGCCGCCTTGCCGAAACGGCCCTTGGCGTCTCCGGCCTGAGTCGCCGAAGTCCCCGGCGTGGCGGCCAGTTTGCGGAAACTCTCCAGCAGGGTTGCGCTGCTCAGGTCGGTGTGCGGCCCCAGGTTCCAGTCGACCTTCAACGCGTCCCGCCCGAGTTTCGCCGCCCAGTAATGCTCGGCAATCACTGCCACGCCGGTTGGCACCTGCACCACTTTGTGCACGCCCGGCACGGCCAGCGCTTCAGCGCCTTCGAAGGATTTGACCGTCGCACCGAATACTGGCGCACGGGCAACCATCGCCGTCATCAAGCCTTTGAACTGCACGTCCATGCCGAATTTGGCGCGGCCGGTGATTTTCTCCGGGGTGTCGAGGCGTTTGGTCGGTTTGCCGATGACCTTCCAGTCCTTGGCGTCCTTGAAGGTGATCGACTTCGGATCCGGCACCGGCAGTTGCCCGGCCGCGTCAGCCAGTTCGCCGTACGTCGCGCGTTTATCGCCAGCGATGACCACACCCGATTCGGTGCGAATCGTTGAAGGCGCGACGTCGAAACGCTTGGCCGCCGCCTCGACCAACATCTGCCGCGCCGTGGCGCCGGCCAGACGATAGCGGTCGAACTCCATCCACGTCGATGTCGAGCCACCGGTAATCTGCATGCCGCCAAACGCCGGCATGCCGTAATCCGCCGCCGAGGCCGGTGAATGTTCGACGCGGATTGTCGACCAGTCGGCGTCCAGCTCTTCGGCAATCAACATGGTCAGGCCGGTCCAGATGCCCTGGCCCATTTCCGAATGGCCGAGCAACACGGTGACGCTGTTGTCTGCGGCAATGCGCAAGAACGCATTGGGCGCGAAGACCTTGCCTTCATTCTCTGCCGCGAAGGCAAACTTATGGGCGCCGGGCACGACAAACGCTACCACCAGGCCACCGCCCAACATGGCGCTGCCCTTGAGAAAACCCCGACGCGATACAGGACTGTTCATCGTCTCTCTCCCAATCAGCCAATCTCGGACGCACGTTTCACGGCCGCTCGGATTCGCGGATAGGTGCCGCAGCGGCAGATATTGCCGGAGAGCGCCTGATCGATATCGCTGTCGGTGGGTTTGGGGATCTTCGCCAACAGAGCCGCCGCAGACATGATCTGCCCCGACTGGCAGTAACCGCACTGCACCACGTCGAGTTCGGCCCAGGCTTGTTGCACCGGGTGCGAACCGTCGGTGGACAGCCCTTCGATGGTGAGAATTTTCTGGCCGTGGGCCACGGCGGTGGCGGGCGTGATGCAGGCGCGCAACGGCGCCCCATCGACGTGCACGGTGCACGCGCCGCACTGGGCCATGCCACAGCCGAATTTGGTACCGGTCAGGTGCGCGACATCGCGCAGGACCCAGAGCAACGGCATGTCCGCCGGGACATCGAGCTCCTGATCCTTGCCATTGATATTCAGGGTCAGCATCGGGGGATTTCCTCAGACTCACGGTTTTCTGAAGGGGCGTCGCTGTGGCAGCAGATGCCTACGCACGCCTCGGCTTTTCCCTTTCAGCAAAGCCTAAATTGCGCTTCAAGCCAGATGTTGCGACCACCGGTCATGCAACGGTCGACTTTGATCCTACAGTTGATAACGGCTCGCACTGAGCCTGCGCAGCAGAAATCCATCATGAGCAAAACCGGTCCGCGCTTGCCGCGCGGGTTATCCATCACATTGGTCTGGAGTCGCGAACATGGGATTTGTCACCAGCAAAGACGGCGTCGAAATCTTCTACAAGGACTGGGGCCCGAAAGACGCGCCGGTGATCCACTTCCATCACGGCTGGCCGCTCAGTTCTGATGACTGGGATGCGCAGATGCTGTTCTTCCTGGGCAAAGGCTTCCGGGTGGTTGCCCATGATCGCCGTGGGCACGGGCGTTCCAGTCAGGTCTGGGACGGGCACGACATGGATCATTACGCCGACGATACGCTGGCCGTGGTCAATCATCTGGGCCTGAAGAACGTCGTGCATGTCGGTCATTCGACCGGTGGCGGTGAGGTGATTCATTACATCGCCCGGCATGGTCAGGCCAACGTTGCCAAAGGCGTGCTGATCAGCGCAGTGCCGCCGCTGATGGTGCAAACCGAGAGCAATCCGGGTGGTTTGCCGAAATCAGTGTTCGATGACTTTCAGGCGCAACTGGCGGCGAACCGGGCGCAGTTCTATCGGGATATACCGACCGGGCCGTTTTATGGCTACAACCGGCCGGGCGCCACGCCTTCGGAGGGGATTATTGCCAACTGGTGGCGTCAGGGCATGCTCGGCGGCGCCAAGGCGCATTACGACGGGATCGTGGCGTTTTCGCAGACCGATTTCACCGAGGACTTGAAGAAGGTCACCGTACCGGTGCTGGTGATGCATGGCGAGGATGATCAGATTGTGCCGTATGCGGCCTCGGGACCGTTGTCGGCGAAGTTGCTGCCCAATGGCACGTTGAAATCGTATCCGGGGTTCCCGCACGGGATGCCGACGACGGAGGCCGAAACGATTAACGCGGATCTGCTGGCGTTTATTCGCGGTGAAAATCTGTAAGTTTATGTACTGCACCCTGTGGGAGCGAGCTTGCTCGCGAAAGCGTCATTACTTTCAATATTGATGTCGACAGACACGACGCCTTCGCGAGCAAGCTCGCTCCCACAGGGACTATGTGACATGCCAAAAATCCTCACTCCATTCCAAGTCCCACAAGTTTTCTGCCCCCTCTACTCCTCTGTACGCTCCGTGCTCTCGCGATCACGCTCGTAGTGGTGAGCCAGTGGCAGCGCCGGTAGCCACGACTCGCGGCGGATGGTCCAGAGTTCGTAGGTAGGTTTGAACTGATTAGGCTCATCGAGCGATCCGACGTTGACCTCTACTTCATCTTCGGAACGCGTGAACACCGGAGAACCGCAGCGCGGGCAGAAAAAGCGCCCGTTGTAGTCGCGGGTTTCGCCGGTGACCGTCAACGCATCCTCGGGGAATATGGCCGAGGTGCCGAACAGCGCGCCGTGGCGCTTGCGGCAGTCGAGGCAGTGGCAGATGCCGACGCGGTAGGACTGGCCTGTCACTTCGAAACGGACATCGCCGCACAGGCATCCGCCGGTCAATCGATTCATGTCACACCTCCTCTTCAGAATTTGAAATTACCGACAGCCCTCACCCTAACCCTCTCCCGGAGGGAGAGGGAACTGACCGAGTTGTTTGCTCGGAATACGCCGACCTGAAATATCGAGTTGAACTCGGGCTCTGGATTACATGGAGATCCGCTCCCTTCCCCCTCGGCCCCTTTGGCGGAGAGGGAACTGACCGCGCTGAATGTGCAAGTTGCACCGACTTGAAATACCGCGTCGAACTCAGATTTGAAGAGCACAAAGATCGGCTCCCTTCCCCCTCGCCCCCTTGGGGGAGAGGGCTGGGGTGAGGGGGAAAAATCTCACAGACTCACGCAAAACCGAAAGCCGCCACCAACCGACATTGCTCATGTGTAAACGTCATCCGGTTATCGCGTTTAAAGCACACAAACCGTTACGCCCTCCCCCCTACAACACCTTGCGCCGTTACCTACGCGTACGCCAGAATCCGCCGGCTTACACGGCTATGGGCCGGGCTATATCGTTTGCCTGTCACTGCAAAACAGTGATCGGGTTTGGTAGCCCGTCTCTAAGCGTCATGGCTACACCTTGTTCGGTCCCTTTTGGGAACTCGAATTATATGGTGGCCATGCGTGGGGCTCCTTCGGGAGCGCCGGGTTTTCCCGCTTAGACCGGTCTACCAACCTGCGCATGGCCACCACCCTCGTTTGGTAGCGAGTGCGATGGCTCCTTAAATTGCTAAGTGGGAGTTTCATCCATGTTCAAAATCACCCCCAATCCTCCAGACACCGATCCAATCCCTCACGACCCCGCGCTTGACCCGCAAAAGGTCAAAGAAGCCACCGACCGCGCCCTCGACTACTACCTCCGGCCCGAAGCACTGGGGGCCCCACCAAGCTCACCCAAGTTTCGCCCGGTCTATCTGGTCGACCCCACGCTGGATGAAGAAACCCTACTGGTCGAAGCCTGTGAGTCGCTTTCCTACGCCCACTCCATGGCCGGTAACCTCGCCAACTCGATAGGCGGCCCGGAGCGTAAACCGCTGCTGGCGCTGCAACAGGTGATCATGCTGAACGAGCTGTTGGTCAATCGCCTGCTGGACAAGCTGCGCATCCCGCAGTAGCCAACACACGGAATGAGTGAGGGGTCCTCTCCCCCTCACTTTCACTCTGCCCCTCGGTCGTTTGATGAGCAGAACTCATCAAGCCATCCCGATTTACCCGTCTAGCCCCCACTAGTCAGCTCTCTTGCTGTTCTCCCACCTGACGGGAGATCAAAATGCACAAGCGCACACTACAGCGTCCATACTCATTTTTTTCCCAGTTGGGACACCGCCATGCCCTCCCCCGAATCCAGCCTTTTGCAGAGCTGGCACGACAACGCTGATGCCTGGATCGAAGTGATCCGCAGCGGCGCCATCGAAAGCCGCCAGCAGGTTACCGATCAAGCGATTCTGCTGGCGATCATAGGCCGGCAGCCGCAGCGTGTGCTCGACCTCGGCTGTGGTGAAGGCTGGCTGTTGCGGGCGCTGGCGGATCGCGGGATTGATGCGGTGGGTGTGGATGGCGATGCGCGGCTTATTGAAGCGGCGCGTCTGGCGGGGGCGGCGCAGGTGCATGTTGCCAGTTATGAAGCGCTGGTCGATGGCAAGATCAACATCGGTCGCGACTATGACCTGATCTGCGCCAATTTTTCATTGCTGCATCAGGACATTATTCCGCTGCTTGCGGCGATGAATACGCTGCTTGTTCCCGGCGGGGTTTTGGTCATTCAGACACTGCATCCGTGGGCTGTGGCGGCTGGGGATTATCAGGATGACTGGCGCGAAGAATCCTTCGCCGGGTTCAAGGGCCAGTGGCAGCCGATGCCCTGGTATTTCCGCACGTTGTCGAGCTGGTTGAATGCACTTGATATGGCCGGGTTCCAACTCGTCAGCCTGCAAGAGCCACAACACCCGCAAAGTCAGCTGCCGCAGTCGTTGCTGATGGTTGCCGAGCGCCGCTGAAATTTCAGAAACACCCCCACACTGTGGGAGCGAGCTTGCTCGCGAAAGCGGTGTGTCAGGCAACGCAGATTCCGACTGTGCCGACGCCTTCGCGAGCAAGCTCGCTCCCACAGGGATCTATGCGGTTTGCCGGATCATCTGCGGACCACGGACGCGGTACTGCGCCAGCAGGCGCATGACGTAGCCGATCTTGATCAGGGTCGGGCCGAGGATGGTCAGCGAATGCATCGCCACCAGCAGTGCAATCGGCATGTGGCCTTTGTAGAGATACGCGCCGTAGATGCCGGCCAGCAACATGAGCAGACCAGCGACGAGGATTTTGCTCGACAGGTGCAGAACGTCCAGCGGGCTTTCGAAGAACGTGAGCATGGTGGCGTACTCCTGAGCGGTTCGTTTAGGTAAGTTGAGTACATCAAGTCTCGTGCCAGATTTTTAACTCAATAGAATCAGCTAGCTGCACGATAACGAGTCAATTTGACACAAGCCGGACATAGTCAATTCGACCCGAAACCTTGTCATTACGACTACAGAAAGACACGATAAGAAAGTCCGGTCTGCAGCTCGATGTCTCCGTCGTCGGGATTTCCAATGCTCGGCAATTGTCGATCTACGGCACCGCCAATCGACCAAGGACTGACTACGCTGTTAATCCTGCGTGTCTAACCTGCCGAGGATGACTGCCATGCAACGCTTTCAGAAACTCACGCCCTGCCTGTGGTTCGACGATCAGGCCGAAGCCGCCGCGAAGTTTTACTGCTCGATCTTCGATCATTCGAAAATCACCGGTCTGACCCACTACAGCAAGGTCGGCCAGGAATTTCACGGCAAGCCGGAAGGTGCGGTGATGACCGTCAGTTTCGAGCTCGATGGCCAGACCTTCACCGGGCTCAACGGTGGGCCGATGTTCAAATTCAGCGAGGCGATTTCGTTTCAGGTCAACTGCCAGAATCAGGAAGAAATCGACCATTTCTGGGGCAACCTGTCCGAAGGTGGCCCCGTCGAAGCCCAGCAATGCGGCTGGCTCAAGGACAAGTTCGGCGTGTCGTGGCAGATCGTGCCGGTGGCCTTTATGCACATGATGCTGGACCCGGACACCGCCAAATCGCAGCGCGCGATGCAGGCCATGTTCCAGATGAAAAAACTCGACATTGCCGAACTCGAACGGGCCTTTGCCGGCCAGAGCTAATACACTGGCGCCCTGGCCTGCCGGGAATAACAACGATGAAACACGCTGCCGCCAAACACCCTGAAAAAGCCCCGCGTTTCTGGCGCGACGCGGCGCTGCCATTCATTGAAGCGCGGGCCATCGCCGATGGCCGCGAGGTCTGTTATGCGCGGCATTCTCACGCGCACTTTTCCATCGGCGCGATCACCGCCGGGCGCAGCACATATGTGCACGAGCAGGCGCAGTTCGACGTAGCGGCGGGCACGGTGGTGTTGATGAATCCGGGCGATGTGCATGCGTGCAATCCGATCGAAGATCAGCCGTGGTCGTACGTGATGCTGTACGTCGAAACGCCGTGGCTGACGGATTTGCAGCATCAGTTGGGGTTTGCCAGTGATCTTGAGTTTCGGCGTTTTTCCACCACTCACCTCGACGATGCTGCACTGTTCAATGAGCTGAATGGACTTTATGAAACGTTGATCGACCCGCACCAGGATGTGCTGCGCAAACAGAGCGCAGCCGTAGAGTTTTTCAGTGATCTGCAACTGCGTTTGAACCCCGCCGGCCCCTCTCTGCGCGAGCCAAATTTCAAACTGGAACGTGCTGCGGATTTCATCCGCGAACACTGCACCGAGGTGCTCAACCTCGACGACATCTGTGCGGCAGCACAACTGTCCCCGTCATACCTGATCCGCGCCTTTAAACAGCATTACGGCATGACGCCCCACGCCTTTGTGGTCAACCAGCGCATCCAGTTCGCCCGCGAGCGCCTGCGCAGCGGGCAGTTGATTGCCGATGTGGCGCTGGAAGCGGGGTTTGCCGATCAGGCGCATTTTCAGCGCGCGTTCAAGCAGCATCTGGCGGCAACGCCCGGCCAATATCGCGGCTGACGCTGCCTCTGAAACTCAACACGTCCCCTGTGGGAGCGAGCCTGCTCGCGCCTACAAGGTCTACGGTAGCAATAGGTAGATTGCGCTCAGTGCCAACAGCCCCGCCATTACCCGATTGAACCCGCGCATCCCCGCCGCGTTGCTCAGATACCCACGCAAAAACGTCCCGGCATACGCCCAGCAGCCCACCGATAGATAACAGATCACCAGATACACCGCCGCAAACTGCCACACCAGCCGCGCCTCGCCATCGGCGACAAACGCGCCCATGCCCGCGACACACGCCAGCCAGGCTTTCGGGTTGAGCCATTGCATCACCGCGCCATAGAGCAGCGATGGCGCTCGCCCGGAATCCTTGGCGTTCAACTGTCCATCATCCACGGCCAGTTTCCACGCCATGAACAGCAGAAACGCCACGCCGGCCAGTTGCACCACGCGGGTCAGGAATGGCCAGAGTTTCAGCACCTCGTGCAAACCCAGGCCCATCAACACCAGCAACAGCACAAACCCCAGCGTCGCTCCGGCAACATGCCGCTGACTGGCACGAAAACCGAACTGCGCCCCGGAACTCAACGCCACAATATTCACCGGCCCCGGCGTGATGGACGCCGCCAAGGCAAACGCCGCCATCGAAACAATCAGACTCATCGCACACCTGCTTCAAATCGAGGAACAAGGTGCACACCCTAGCCAGCGCCCGTTCCCCGGTATTGAAGAAAATGCCCCTGGCCACACATATCCCTTGTGGGAGCGAGCTTGCTCGCGAAAGCGGAGGGTTATTCGACACTGCATTGCCAGGACGACCCCATTCGCGAGCAAGCTCGCGCCCACATAAAAGCTGTGTTCAGTCCAGGCGCGGCACGGTAAAGCGGAACTCGCTGCCCTGCCCCGGTTCGCTTTCGGCGACGATTTGTCCGCCGTGGGCTTCGACGATGCCCTGGGTGATGTACAAGCCCAGGCCGGTACCGGTCGGGTTGCCTTCCTTCATCGTCCAGTAGCGGTCGAACACGTGCGGCAGATGTTCCTTGGGAATGCCCTCGCCGCTGTCTCGCACGGTAAAGACGATCTGATTGCCAACGGAGGTGGCGTGTACGCCCACCGTGCCCAGGCGCGGGGTGAACTTGATCGCGTTGCCCACCAGATTGGACAGCACCTGAAACAGGCGCTCCGGGTCGGCGTGGATGCGCAGGTCCGGGTCCGCCGCAAAGGAAATGCTGATGTCCTTGTCCAGCGCCAACGGCGCAAGCAACGCCTGCGCTTCCTCGAACATCTGCCCGACGTCGAGTTTCTGCGGGGTGATGGAGTAGCGCCCAGCGTCGATTTTTGAGGTATCGAGCAAGTCTTCCAGCAACGTGTTCATGCGTCCGGCAGCCTGCTGCATGGTGTCGATGGCCGTGGAGATCCGCCGTGAAGTATGCGGACCATCCGAGCTGAACGCCTTCTGCATCATGCCGCAGAGCATCGAGATCACCGTCATCGGATTGCGCAGGTCGTGGGACACCACCGCAACCAGGTCGTCGCGAGCGCGCACCGCTTCCTGCTCTCGGCGCACTTGCCGGGCCAGATCGTTTTCCAGCGCCGAGCGGCGCAGATCGTTGGCGGCGAACACATCGCCGTGGCTCCACTTGGTGGAGATCCCGGCCATCTCGACTTTCCAGATCTCGAACGAAGTGCGCGGGCGCAGACGCAGCCCGGCGTCGGAGTTTTCCAGATCCAGCGGCTTGCGCGGGTCACCGCTCCAGTTGATGTTTTCCTTGACCTCGGGGCGGAACCACAGCACGCCGTTGTCCACCGGTTTCGGCAGGCTCATGGCGAGCACGCCACTGGCCACCTGCTGATACTGCGCCGCCGGCGGATAAACGCTGGCCAGGTGATGACTGGCAAACACTGGCTCACCGGTCGCCTGCAACCATTTGTGCAAGGCGCGGATGTCGTCCGGTTCCGGGCAGTTGCCGTAGCGGTGCAACTGTTTGTCTTCGATGATCGCAATACCGCCGGCGTTGGTCAGCGCCATCAATGCCTGCGGCTGATTGGCCAGACCGTCGAAGACATTCTGCGGCGAATCGATCATCGCCTGATTGAGCAGCGCCAACGCCTCGAGTTTTTCGTCACGCTGGCGGCTGATCTCCAGCGCTTCCATGGCGCTGATCTGCAGCGACAGCACCTGGCCAATGGTCTGGCACGCCGCACGCAACTCGTGAGGCACGTGCAGCGGCTCGCGATTGCCGCAACTGATCAGGCCCCAGAGCCGGTCGCCCTTGAGCAGGGAAATGCTCATCGACGACAGCACGCCCATGTTCTTCATGTACTGGCAGTGAATCGGCGACACGCTGCGCAGGGTGGCGAAACTCAGGTCCAGCGGCGTGCCGGTGTCCGGGCGCAGCTTCGGCACCAACGGCACCGGTTGGTAATCGGCGTTGGGGATGATCCGCAGCCAGTTGGTGCGGTACAACTCACGCGCCTGCTCGGGAATGTCCGAAGCCGGGAAGAACAGGCCGTTGAACACCTCCATCGACGGATCGGAGGCTTCGGCGATGACCTGGCCGTGCCCTTCCTCTTCGAAACGGTAGATCAGCACCCGGTCGTAACCGGTCATCGCCTGGATTTCCGTGACGCTGATGTCATACAGCGCCTGCAACGTGGTGGCCGCTTGCAGGCGCTGAAGCATGCGCCCCAGATGGGTCTGTTTGCCGGCGACGTTACGGGGCTGGAAGTTTTCGACGTGGATTTCCAGTTCCAGAATCAGCACCCCTTGGTGACGGTGCAGCAAACCTTCGAACGCGGTGCCATTGACGCTGAAGCGCAGCGGCGGTCCGTCGGACAGTGCCGGGTGCAGCAGGGCCTCGCGCACTTGCGTCGCTTCGGCGGCGCCGATCAGGCTTTCGAGTGGCTGGCCGATCAGGCTCTGCGGCGCACGAGCCAGCATGGATTCAACGTTGGCGCTGACCTGAATGATCTCCAGCGCCGGCTCGCTGAGGGTCAGCAGCACGCCGTGGGGCTGGATCGCGCCGGGGAATCGAATCGGCTCGTCGGCGCAGTTGGCCAGCAATTCTTCAAACGTTTCTTTGTCTTGCGGGGTCATGCCAGTACCTCCCGGCGCTCGAGCCAGCGCTCGAAACAGCTGAATGTGGTTTGTGCCGCCGTGACGACAGCTGCGCGCTCCTCGGCGCACATCGGGCGATTGCCCAGGTATTCGATGAAATCCCGCCAGCGGCGACCGGTGGCGGCGCCGTAGATATCGAGAAAGGCCGCACCGTTGGAGGCATCCAGGCCAAGTCGCGTAGCGATTTCCCGGCGCAGGATCTGCCCGCCGAGCGTCGCACCTTCGAGCACATAGAGCACGCCGAGGCCGGCGGCGCTGGAGTCGATCACCGGCAATTGAGCGCACATCGGCAGTTGTTCGAGCGCTTCGGCGGTGCACCCCAGCGCTTGCAGATCGGTGCGCAGCGTCGGGGTCTTGCGCCGTGGGCCGAGATCGAAATCGGCGGGGACGCAACCGTTGATCTGCAACAGGCTTTCCAGTGGCTCATAAAAGCCGTAATACGCCGCCATCAGGCGCTTGAACGCAGGTATATCGAGGCTATCGGAAAAAAACGGCAGACGCTTTTCCAGTGCGATGTGCAGCTCGGCAGTGCCGGCCCGCAGATCTTGCAGCACCGGTGGCACATAAACTTCACGGGCCTTTGCTTGCATGTAAATCGCTCTTGGTGGGGCCACCTGGGGCCGTGCGGGGTGTGTGCTGCTGGGGACGAAAGCTTACACGGCAATCGCCCTTTCTGACCGGACAGGCAGTTTTTCTGCGAAAACCATCACGCTCCGACCTTTCAGAGTTCAGACGATTCACAAAAGTTCGACAAGATTCACTGAGCGTCGGGCGCTGTACCGTGACTCTCGCGCCTGACTGTATGGGGTAGCGCGCTTGCAGCCTGTGATAAAAAACCGCAATCGCTTCTGGAGCCCGCGCCCATGGACCTCGCCACGCTGTCACTGTTTCTGCCCGCCTGTTTCGCCCTGAACATGGCACCCGGCCCGAACAATCTGCTGTCGGTCAGCAATGCCACCCATTACGGCTTTCGCCGTGCCTGCACGGCCGGGATCGGGCGGATTCTGGCGTTCGCCGGCATGATTGCGCTGGCCGGCGCCGGGTTGTCGGTGGTGTTGCAGACGTCGCAATGGCTGTTCCAGGCGATCAAGATCATTGGCGCGGCGTATCTGCTGTACCTGGCCTGGCAATTGTGGCGGGCCAACCCCGACGCCGGGCAACAGGTGACCGGTGCAGCAGCGGGCTTCTTCGCGTTGGCGCGGCAGGAGTTTCTGGTGGCAGCGGGCAATCCCAAGGCCATTCTGCTGTTCACGGCCTTTCTGCCGCAGTTCGTCGACCCGACCCGCCCGGTGCCGGCGCAATTTGCGGTGCTCGGCGTGCTGTTTCTGTTACTGGAATGGATTGCCATCAGCGCCTACGCGTACATGGGCCTGCACATGCGCCGCTGGTTCGCCGAGCCGCGCGGCAAACGTATCTTCAATCGTTGCTGCGCGGGGTTGTTGTCGGCTGCGGCCTCGGCGCTGTTGATGGCGAAACGGGCTTAAGCCA
>NZ_QAIU01000612.1:0-2200 GCF_003061205.1 Pseudomonas sp. HMWF006 | reverse complement strand
GTTTTCAGGTAGAACTGCTGGGGCCGCTTCGCAGCCCAACGGGGATAAATCCCCTCGCCACAAGGTGATGCGTGCAGCGGGTTTGTGCTTTTGATTAAAAGTTTTTGAATAAAAAGAATGGAGTTTCACCGATGAAAATGTTTGGCAGGACTCTGCTGACACTGTCCTTAATGGGCGCAATGGTCATGGGCGCCCAGGCCAACGACAAGGTGCTGCGTGTTTACAACTGGTCCGATTACATTGCGCCGGACACCGTCAAGAAGTTCGAAGACGAGACCGGCATCCGCGTGACCTATGACGTCTTCGACAGCAACGAAACCCTTGAGGCGCGTTTGCTGGCGGGCAAATCCGGTTACGACATCGTCGTGCCGTCCAACAGTTTTCTGGCCAAGCAGATCAAGGCCGGCGTCTATCAGACCCTGGACAAATCGAAGCTGCCGAACTGGAAGAATCTCAACCCGGTGCTGCTGAAAAACGCCGCTGCCAGTGATCCGGACAACGCCCACGCGTTCCCGTACATGTGGGGCTCGATCGGCATCGGCTTCAACCCGGCCAAGGTCAAGGAAGTGCTCGGTGCCAATGCCCCGACCAACTCCTGGGACTTGCTGTTCAAGCCGGAAAACGCTGAAAAGCTGAAAGCCTGCGGCATCAGTTTCCTCGACTCGCCGACCGAAATGCTCCCAGCCGCCCTGCACTACCTGGGCTATCCGGTGAACGACAAGGACAAGGCACACATCCTCGAAGCCGAAGCGCTGTTCATGAAGATCCGCCCGTCTGTGGCGTACTTCCATTCCTCCAAGTACATCTCGGACCTGGCCAACGGCAACATCTGCGTGGCGGTCGGTTACTCCGGTGACGTGCTACAGGCCAAGGCCCGTGCGGTGGAATCGGGCAACAACGTGGTGATCGACTACAGCATTCCCAAGGAAGGCGCCGGCAGCTTCTACGACATGGTCGCCATCCCGCGGGATGCGGCGAACGTCGAGAACGCCTACCTGTTCATGGATTTCCTGATGCGTCCGGAGATCATCGCCGAAATCACCAACAGCAACGGCTACAGCAACGCTAACTCGGCGGCGACGCCACTGGTAGACGAAGCGATCCGCAACGATCCGGGTTCGTACCCGTCGCAAGCGGTGATGGCGACGCTGTATGCGGTACCGGATCAACCGATTGCCACGCAACGGATCATGACCCGTGGCTGGACCCGGGTGAAACTCGGCAAGTAAGCCTACGGAGTCGGGATTCCAACAACACTGATGAATTGGTGGGAGCTGGCTTGCCAGCGATGACGGTGGGTCAGGCAAAGGTGATGCAGGATGTGCTGGCCCCATCGCTGGCAAGCCAGCTCCCACAGGGTTTTGAGATCACATTCGGACAGTGCCAGGCCCAGGATTTTCTTAGCTTAAGTAATTCAATGATTTCCCGTTCACGCAGCGCCTTACCACCGCTGCACCCTGCAATGAACGGCCTCACCTGGCTTCCTCGGTTCAGGTGAATTTCAGGCGCCCACGGGCGCCTTTTTTTGTGGTTCAGATCAGCGGCCAGTCCTGCAGGATCCGGTAGCGACCCTTGTGCGACTCGAACAAGGCAAAGCGTTCGGCGCGCAGGAAAAACGCCGGCGGCGTGGCGGATTCCGGCTCTGGTGCACGGTAGTCTCGGGCCAGGGTCAGATGCGGCCGAAATTCGCGTGGTGTCTCTTCGAAACCGAATGGCAACATCGCCTGTTCCAGCGCATAAACCAAGCGCAACAACGCCGGCGGTGCCTGTTCGGGCGCCAGTGACAACACCCCGGCGCGATGCCAGACCTGCAAACGATCAAGGGAAATCTTCAAGGTTTCCTTCGGCGTGTTGACCTTGCCGGCGGCTTCGCAGACTTCGTTGATTTGCGCCAAGGGCCCCGCGCCGAGAAACAGCAGGGTCAAGTGAAAGTTATCTGCCGGTACCGGTTTGCCGGCTCGCAGGCCCAGCTCGCTGCGCCACTGAGCGATAGCCTTGCGCTGCGCTGGCGGGCAGTCCAGGGCAAAAAACAGCCGCTTGAACGGTTCATCCCTGCGCATGTCATCGGTCATCGTCCTGCCCCTTCGCTCGTGGTCATCGGCCAGGATTCTACACGGCCTGAGCAGCCGACTCGCGCCACCGGGCTATAGTTCAAGGATTGCCATCAACCGGAGGCCGCCATGCGCGAGGTCCTCAGCAA
>NZ_QAIU01000611.1:4029-4548 GCF_003061205.1 Pseudomonas sp. HMWF006 | reverse complement strand
CGCCAAGGACAGCGCCTTGCTCGAAGCCGGCATCGACTTCCAGGTCACCCAGACCGGCAAGCTGGGTATCGGCTACTCGGGCCAGGTGTCGAGCGACAACAACGACAGCGCCTTCAACATCAGCTTCAGTCAAAGCTTCTGATTCAGGTTTAGGGTCGAAGCACTTTCAGCCGCCCGCGAGGGCGGTTTTTTTTTGCTGGGCACAATGGCGAGGTTGTTTGGGGCCGGCCTTGAGTCTGCGGGGAGCGTTCGATAGCTGTTGCGAGCGAGCTTGCGAAGAGGCCCTGTCATCCAGCGCAAAAATCTGCCCGCCCGCGCTCTGCTAGAATCCGCCCCATCCATTGCCAGAGACTCCCCTGATGAGCGAGCCGATTCGTCTGACCCAATACAGCCACGGCGCCGGTTGCGGCTGCAAGATTTCCCCGCAGGTGCTGGAGGTGATTCTGGCCGGCAGCGGGGCGCAGAACCTCGATCCGAAACTGTGGGTGGGCAATGCCTCGCGCGATGATGCGGCCGTGT
>NZ_QAIU01000611.1:3004-3987 GCF_003061205.1 Pseudomonas sp. HMWF006 | reverse complement strand
CATTCGATTGATGCGCCGGAGCCGATCTTCGGCCTCGCCGTCACCGGTCTGGTGGAAAAGCGTCATATGAAACGCAACGACACCGCCACCGCCGGTTGCCTGCTGTACCTGACCAAACCCCTGGGCATCGGCATCCTCACCACCGCCGAGAAAAAGGGCAAGTTGCGTCCTGGCGATGTTGGCGTGGCCCGCGACTGGATGTGCACGCTGAACAAACCCGGCAGCCGCTTCGGCAAACTCGCCGGCGTGACGGCGATGACCGATGTCACCGGTTTCGGCCTGCTCGGCCACCTGGTGGAAATGGCCGACGGTAGCCAGCTTACCGCACGCATCGCCTACGACCGCGTGCCGCGTCTGGACAGCGTTGAGTATTACCTCGATCAGGGCTGCGTACCCGGCGGTACGTTGCGCAACTTCGACAGTTATTCAAGCAAGGTCGGCCGCGTGCAGGAATTGCACAAACGGCTGTTGTGCGACCCGCAAACCAGCGGCGGTCTGTTGATTGCCGTCACGCCTGAGGGCAATAACGAGTTCCTCGCCGTCGCCGCCGAACTGGGCCTGAACCTTGAGCCAATCGGCGAACTGGTTGAGCGACAGACGAACGCAGTCGAGGTGATTTGATGCACCGCGATTGCACCGACTACCGTGACATTTTCCTCAACGACCGGCCGCTGATGGACGCCCGCGCGCCAGTCGAGTTTCACAAGGGCGCGTTCCCCGGCGTGATCAATCTGCCGCTGATGAATGACATCGAGCGGCAGAGGATCGGCACCTGTTACAAGCAGCATGGGCAACAGGCTGCTATCGAACTGGGCCATCAACTGGTGTCCGGCACGGTCAAGGCCGAGCGTATTCAAGCCTGGGCCGATTTTGCCCGGGCCCACCCCGATGGTCTTATCTATTGTTTTCGAGGCGGTTTGCGTTCGCAGATCACCCAACAGTGGCTGCACGACGAGGCCGGCATCGACTATCCGCGTGTCGGC
>NZ_QAIU01000611.1:411-2994 GCF_003061205.1 Pseudomonas sp. HMWF006 | reverse complement strand
GCGATGCGCACCTTCCTGATCGACACCCTGGAGCAGGCCATCGACCAATGTGATTTCGTTTTGCTCGGCGGCATGACCGGCACCGGCAAGACCGAAGTGCTGGTGCAACTGCGCAATGGTCTGGACCTTGAGGGGCACGCCAACCATCGCGGTTCAAGCTTTGGCAAACGGGCCACCGGGCAGCCGTCGAACATTGATTTCGAGAACCGGCTGGCCATCGACATCCTCAAGAAACGCGACGCCGGGATCGAGCAGTTCGTGCTCGAGGACGAGAGCCGGGTGGTCGGCAGTTGCGCCTTGCCGCTGCCGCTGTATCAGGGCATGCAGCAGTACCCGATGGTTTGGCTCGAGGACCGTTTTGAACATCGCGTAGAGCGGATCCTGCGCGATTACGTGGTGGACCTGTCCGCGGAGTTTGCCACGGTGCATGGCGAGGACGGTTTTTTGCTGTTTTCCGAGCGGTTGCTCGACAGCCTGAACAATGTGCAGAAGCGCCTGGGTGGCGAGCGCCACCGGCGGATGTTGATGCTGATGGAAGACGCGCTGGCCGAACAGGGGCGTAGCGGGGCGGTGGATTTGCATCGCGGCTGGATCGAAGGCTTGCTGCGTGAGTATTACGACCCGATGTATGTATTTCAGCGCGAGAAGAAGGGCGGGCGGATCGAGTTTGCCGGGGAGCGCGGGGCGGTGCTTGAGTATCTTCGCGAACGCTTGAATCAGAAAGATTCATAGCGTTTTTGCCGGCCGCATCGCTGGCAAGCTGGCTCCCACAGGTATCGCGGATGTACATGAAATTTGTGTACGTCCTGGAACCCTGTGGGAGCCGGCTTGCCAGCGATGAGGCCCGCATGAATCAGCAAGAGTCAGGTCGGACAGGTTTGCTTGCCATGATCCAGCCCCTGCTTGTAGCTGTGGCTCTGCAGACTGGCCTTGCCGTTGTGCCAGGTCAGGGTCAGCACATACAGCGAGTCGAAATCGTTGGCCGCCCAGTCGTCGGTGATGTTCTGTTTCTCGCCCAGCGCTTTCCCGGCGACCTTGTTGATCAGCTCTGGCAGATAGCCGTGGGACCACGCGGTGTAGATCGTCGAGTTGTGGTACTTGTCCTCCAGCAGTTCGCGGGCCAGGTCGCTGGTGTCGTTGGCCGAAAACTCGATGTTCACCGGCAGGCCGAGTTTGATGGCGGCGGGGCTGATGGTCATCAGAGGCCGAATGTAGCTGTAGGAGTTGTCCAGCTCGCCTTCCTCGACATTGCGCGTCGGGTCGGCGGCGAACACGTAATCGGCCTTGCCGAACTTTTCCGGCAGCAGCGTCGACAGCTCGATCGCACGGTTCAGGCCCTGGCAATTAAGCTGGCCGAGCCCGCCATCGGGCTTCTCCGCGTGGCGCAGAAACACCAGCGTCTGGGTGCCGTCCACCGGTTGCGCGCGAATCTGGCTCGATTCCAGCGACAGGAACAACGCACTGACCGCCAGCAGGGAGGGCAGGGCCATGTACGCGCGATGGTTGAAGCGTTTGGCGAATCTCATGAGGTTCGTCATTGGATAAAGGATTCTTCAGCAATGTCGGTTGAGGCTGACAAACCGTTCCACCGCGGGCTCCCAGCTCCGGGTGTTTTCCCTGTCGTGTCGTGCTTCCTTTGCGAATGGCATAGCTCAGAGTCCCTGAGGCCGGTTTGGTTCATGCACCGTAGACGAGGGATGTTACGGTTCGTGCAGAATCGGCTGGCGGCGGCGAATTTTTGATTTTGTTTTGCAAAAGCCCGATCAAAAACATCGCAGCCCGTGGCCGCGCCTACATTATGATCAGGCTTTAAATTGTGACTGGATGCTTCCCATGACCGATCTGTCCGCGTTCCCGATCACCCGGAAATGGCCCGCGCAGTACCCTGACTGGATTCAGCTCTATTCCCTGCCAACGCCCAACGGCGTCAAAGTCTCGATCATGCTCGAAGAGATCGGCCTGCCGTACGAACCGCACCGCGTCGGCTTTGACACTCAGGACCAGTTGTCCGCCGAGTTCCTGTCGTTGAACCCGAACAACAAGATTCCGGCGATCCTCGACCCTCACGGTCCCGGCGACCAGCCGCTGCCGTTGTTTGAATCCGGGGCGATCCTGATTTACCTGGCCGACAAAAGTGGCCAGTTACTGGCTCAGGAAGGCGCACTGCGTTACGAAACCATTCAGTGGCTGATGTTCCAGATGGGCGGCATCGGCCCGATGTTCGGCCAGCTCGGTTTCTTCAACAAATTCGCCGGCAAGGACTACGAGGACAAGCGTCCCCGGGATCGCTACGTCGACGAAAGCACACGCCTGCTCAAGGTGCTCGACGGTCGGCTGGAAGGCCGCGACTGGATCATGGGCGAACGCTACACCATTGCCGACATCGCAACGTTCCCGTGGGTGCGCAACTTGATCGGGTTCTATGAGGCCGGGGATCTGGTCGGCATCCAGAACTTCCCGAACGTCACCCGCGTGCTCGAGCGCTTCCTGGCCCGGCCGGCGGTGATTCGAGGCCTGACCATTCCGTCGTAATCGACACACGACCCTGTGGGAGCTGGCAAGCCAGCTCCCACAGGGTTTCAG
>NZ_QAIU01000611.1:0-401 GCF_003061205.1 Pseudomonas sp. HMWF006 | reverse complement strand
GTAATGCACTCTTGATTGATCCAGGTTTGTACCCCGCCCGCCGCAAGGCATAAGCTTCGCCCCCTACGACTTTCGTCTCATCTTCCGATTTCAGGAAAGGCCCCATGTCCAGTCAGTTCCCCGAAGCACGTCCCCGCCGTCTGCGCCGCAATGCGAGCCTGCGCAGTCTGTTCCAGGAAACCGAATTCAGCCTGAACGATCTGGTGCTGCCGATTTTCGTCGAAGAAGACATCGACGATTTTGTGCCGATCAAGAGTATGCCGGGGGTGATGCGCATTCCCGAGCGCAAACTGGCCAGCGAGATCGAGCGCTATGCCCGTGCCGGGATCAAGTCGGTGATGACCTTCGGCGTGTCGCACCATCTGGACAGTAACGGCAGCGACACCTGGCGCGAAGACGGC
>NZ_QAIU01000610.1:581-10327 GCF_003061205.1 Pseudomonas sp. HMWF006 | reverse complement strand
GATCTCGGCTTCCTGTTCGGCGCTGAAGCCCTGACCGCTGCGTTCGGCTTGTTCACGCTTGACCTGCACCAGCACGCCGGCAGCCTGCTCGGCACCCATCACGCCGATGCGCGCATTCGGCCACATCCACAGGAAACGCGGATCGTAAGCCCGCCCGCACATGCCGTAGTTGCCGGCGCCGAAGCTGCCGCCGATGATCACGGTGAACTTCGGCACCTTGGCGCAAGCCACCGCCGTCACCAGTTTTGCACCGTGCTTGGCAATGCCGCCGGCCTCGTATTTCTGGCCGACCATGAACCCGGTGATGTTTTGCAGGAACAGCAGCGGAATGCCGCGCTGGCAAGCCAGTTCGATGAAGTGCGCGCCTTTTTGCGCGGCTTCGGCGAAGAGGATACCGTTGTTGGCGAGGATCGCGATCGGGTAACCGTGCAGGTGCGCAAAACCGCAGACCAGCGTGGTACCGAACAGCGCCTTGAATTCATCGAACACCGAGCCGTCGACCAGCCGCGCGATCACTTCACGCACGTCGAACGGCTGCTTGGCGTCGGCCGAGACCACGCCATACAGCTCGTCGCTGGCGTAAAGCGGCGCAATCGGGGTGCGTTGTTGCACCTCGCCCAGCTTGCGCCAATTGAGGTTGGCCACGCTGCGGCGGGCGAGGGCGAGGGCGTGTTCGTCGCTCTCGGCGTAATGGTCGGCCACCCCGGAAACCTTGCAGTGCACATCGGCACCGCCGAGGTCTTCAGCGCTGACCACTTCACCGGTCGCCGCTTTCACCAGTGGCGGGCCGGCGAGAAAAATCGTCGCCTGATTGCGCACCATGATCGCTTCGTCGGCCATCGCCGGCACATACGCGCCACCGGCAGTGCACGAGCCCATGACCACGGCAATCTGCGGAATGCCCATCGCGCTCATGTTGGCCTGGTTGAAGAAGATCCGGCCGAAGTGTTCGCGATCCGGAAACACTTCGTCCTGACGCGGCAGGTTGGCGCCGCCCGAGTCCACCAGATAGATGCATGGCAGGCGATTTTGCTGAGCGATGGTCTGCGCGCGCAGGTGTTTTTTTACGGTCAGCGGATAGTACGAACCGCCTTTCACCGTCGCGTCGTTGGCGACGATCATGCATTCGACGCCTTCGACCCGGCCGATCCCGGCGATCACGCCGGCTGCCGGTACGTCTTCGCCATACACAGCGTGGGCGGCCAACTGGCTGATTTCGAGAAAGGGCGAACCCGGATCAAGCAAACGGTTGATCCGCTCGCGCGGCAGCAATTTGCCCCGCGAGGTGTGGCGTTCCTGGGCTTTTGCGCCGCCACCCTGCGCCACTTGGGCGAGCAGGGTGTGCAGGGCGTCGACCTGTTCAAGCATCGCCGCGCTGTTGGCAGCGAACTCCGCTGAACGGGGATTGAGCTGAGTGTGCAGAATCATGGGCTACTCCGTAGCAGCTTGAAGTTTCAAGCTACAAGCTGCAAGTTGAGGCAAGAGCGCATGTCTCTTGTCGCTTGAGGCTCGCAGCTTGCCGCTGACGAAATTCATTTCGTTTCGTTGAACAGCTCGCGGCCGATCAGCATGCGGCGGATCTCACTGGTGCCAGCACCGATTTCGTACAGCTTGGCGTCACGCAGCAAACGGCCCGCCGGGAATTCGTTGATGTAGCCGTTACCGCCGAGAATCTGGATCGCGTCGAGGGCCATTTGCGTGGCGCGCTCGGCGGTGTAGAGGATCACCCCGGCGGCATCCTTGCGGGTGGTCTCGCCGCGCTCGCAAGCCTGGGCCACCGCATACAGGTAGGCGCGGCTGGCGTTGAGTTGGGTGTACATGTCGGCGACTTTGCCCTGGATCAACTGGAACTCGCCAATGCTCTGGCCGAACTGTTTGCGGTCGTGGATGTACGGCACGATCAGGTCCATGCACGACTGCATGGTCCCGGTCGGGCCGCCGGACAGCACCACGCGTTCGTAATCGAGGCCACTCATCAGCACTTTCACACCGCCGTTGAGCACGCCGAGGATGTTCTCTTCCGGTACTTCAACGTCATCGAAAAACAGCTCGCAGGTGTTGGAGCCGCGCATGCCGAGCTTGTCGAACTTGTTGCTGCGGCTGAAGCCTTTCCAGTCGCGCTCGACGATGAACGCGGTGATGCCGTGCGGGCCTTTTTCCAGGTCGGTCTTGGCGTAGATCACGTAGGTATTGGCGTCAGGGCCGTTGGTGATCCAGGTCTTGCTGCCGTTGAGGACGAAGTGGTCGCCGCGTTTGTCGGCACGCAGTTTCATCGAAACCACGTCGGACCCGGCGTTCGGCTCGCTCATCGCGAGGGCGCCGACGTGTTCCCCGCTGATCAGCTTCGGCAGGTATTTGCTTTTCTGCTCGTGGTTGCCATTGCGATTGATCTGGTTGACGCAGAGATTGGAGTGCGCGCCGTAGGACAGTGCCACCGAGGCCGACCCGCGGCTGATTTCTTCCATCGCCACCACGTGCGCCAGGTAGCCCAGACCTGCGCCACCGTACTCTTCCGGCACGGTGATGCCGAGCAGGCCCATATCGCCGAATTTGCGCCACATGTCGGCGGGGAACAGGTTGTCGCGGTCGATCTGCGCAGCACGTGGAGCGATCTGATCGGCGACGAAGGACTGAACCTGATCGCGCAGCATGTCGATAGTTTCACCGAGGGCGAAGTTCAGGGATGGGTAGCTCATGGGTCACCTTTTGGCTTTTTTGTAGGGTGGGGAGGGCGGTCGAACAGCTCTCACCTTTACGTTAACGTAAGCCTGCGGCGGATGGCTGTCAATCACCCTTTACGTTAACGTCAACTTGAGCGAGAGTAAGGGCAGTTCAAGATTGAAACGGAGCAGACCTTGTGGGAGCGAGCTTGCTCGCGAAAGCGTCAGATCAGTCAACATGGATGCTGAATCCGCTGGCCTCTTCGCGAGCAAGCTCGCTCCCACCGGGATTAAATCCGACAAACCCATAAATAAAGACAATAGGGGTCGTCATGGATCAACCCAGTGCAAACCCGCAGCGCAGCTACACCCGTGGTTCTCAGGACAAAGCCCTGCTGGCGATGACCATCGGGCAGAAGTTCGATCACACCGCCGCGCAATATCCTGACGGTGAAGCGCTCGTCGTGCGCCATCAGCAACTGCGCTATTCCTGGCGACAACTGGCCGATGCGGTGGACCTGCACGCCAGAGCGCTGCTGGCGCTGGGTATGCAGGCGGGCGATCGGCTCGGAATCTGGGCGCCAAACTGCGCGCAATGGTGCATCACGCAAATCGCCACGGCGAAGATCGGCGTGATTCTGGTCAACATCAACCCGGCCTACCGCAGCACCGAACTCGAGTACGTGCTCAAGCAATCCGGCTGCCAATGGCTGGTCTGTGCCGGAGCGTTCAAGTCCTCCAACTACCACACCCTGTTGCAAGGGTTGGTGCCGGAACTGGCCGAGCAATCCATTGGCCAGTTGCGCAGCGAACGCCTCCCCGAACTGCGAGGGGTAATCAGTCTTGACGCGCAACCACCGTCAGGTTTTCTGGCGTGGTCGCAACTGGCTGATCTGGCCACCAGCATCTCTCCCGAACAACTACACGAACGCAGTGACAGCCTGCACTTCGATCAAGCGGTCAACATTCAGTACACCTCCGGCACCACCGGTTTCCCCAAGGGCGCGACCCTCAGTCACTACAACATCCTCAACAACGGCTACATGGTCGGCGAAAGCATCGGCCTGACGCCTGCCGATCGCCTGGTGATCCCGGTGCCGCTGTATCACTGCTTCGGCATGGTCATGGGCAATCTCGGCTGCATTACCCATGGCAGCACGATGATTTACCCCAACGACGCTTTCGATCCGTTGCTGACCCTGCACGCCGTGGTCGAAGAGAAAGCCACCGGTCTGTATGGCGTGCCGACCATGTTCATCGCCATGCTCGACCAGCCGCAACGCGGCGAATTCGATCTGTCGAGCCTGCGTACCGGGATCATGGCCGGCGCCACCTGCCCGATCGAAGTGATGCGGCGAGTCATCAACGAGATGCACATGAGCGAAGTGCAGATCGCCTACGGCATGACCGAAACCAGCCCGGTGTCGCTGCAGACCGGGCCAAACGATGAGCTTGAATTGCGCGTGACCACCGTCGGCCGCACCCAGCCGCAGCTGGAAAGCAAGGTCATCGACGAAGCCGGCAATCTGGTGCCGCGTGGCACCATCGGTGAACTGTGCACCCGCGGTTACAGCGTGATGCTCGGCTACTGGAACAACCCGCAGGCCACTGCCGAAGCCATTGATGAGGCGGGCTGGATGCACACCGGCGACCTGGCGAGCATGAACGCCGAGGGCTATGTGAACATCGCCGGGCGCAACAAGGACATGATCATTCGTGGTGGCGAGAACATCTACCCGCGTGAGCTGGAGGAGTTTTTCTTCACCCATCCGGCCGTGGCGGATGTGCAGGTGATCGGCATTCCGTGCTCGCGCTATGGTGAGGAGATTGTTGCCTGGATCAAATTCCACCCGGGCCACAGTGCCACCGAGCTGGAATTGCAAACTTGGTGCAAGGAGCGCATTGCGCACTTCAAGACGCCGCGTTACTTCAAGTTCGTCGAGGATTTTCCGATGACGGTGACGGGCAAGATCCAGAAATTCAGGATGCGTGAAGTCAGCATCGAAGAACTACGCGAAAAGCAGGCTTGATAGGGATCAAATGTAGGAGTGAGCCTGCTCGCGATAGTGGTGTGTCAGTCGATGCAAATATTGACTGATACACCGGCATCGCGAGCAGGCTCACTCCGACAGGGGATTTGGGGGGATTCAGGAATCACAGAAAGCACAAAGGGGAGCCGAGGCTCCCCTTTAATTTTGTCGTCGCGTGCTCTTTTTATTATTGAGGGGCGGTCTGTTGTTGTTTTTGGCAACCGTTGCCCTTTACCGCTGTTTTTGGCGACCCCCATCCGGGGTCAAGAGCAAACGTATTTTTTTGAGCGCTGATCTGCTTTCTCGTTAAACGATCCAACCGATTCGGGAGCTACCTGAAGGTAGTTTTATTGTTCTCTGCCCGGTTGCGGGTCACTCCTGAGAGCACCCTGAAAAGCACACCTTCTCCAAAAAAATCTGTTAGCTGCGTCTCTGCCGTGTTGTTTTTGTTATGTCAGAGTCGGTACGTCTTATTTTTATTGGTTTGCTGCTTTTTATTCTTGTTATGCCATAGAGATAGCAGAAGCCGTGCCAACTTTTAAAATACCTTATAAATCAATGTCTTAAGATTTTTCAGGATTTTTTGATCAGGCAGAACCAGACAATTTGTTTCCGTGTTACCCGCTTGCGTCCACATTTCGGACACAGCGGTAACACCCATCCCCTCACTGTGCGCTACGGGCCTTGGCCACGCGCGAACCGCTCGGGCGACCGAGCACGGCACTGATTTGCTGACCCGCAGCAATCAAGGCGTCCAGGTCGATACCGGTCTGAATACCGAGGCCATTGAGCAGGTACACCACATCTTCGGTGGCCACGTTACCGCTCGCGCCTTTGGCGTACGGGCAGCCGCCCAGCCCTGCGATAGAGCTGTCGAACACGGCAATACCTTCGAGCAGGCTGGCATAGATGTTGGCCATGGCCTGGCCGTAGGTGTCGTGGAAGTGCCCGGCGAGTTTTTCCCGTGGCACTTGCGCCGACACCACCTCGAACAGACGGCGAGTCGCGCCCGCCGTGCCGGTGCCGATGGTGTCGCCGAGGGACACTTCATAGCAGCCCATCGCATACAGCTCGCGGGCGACCATCGCCACTTGCTCGGGGGCGACCGTGCCTTCGTACGGGCATCCGAGCACGCAGGACACGTAACCGCGCACGGTAACGCCGTGCTGTTTTGCGGCTTCCATGATCGGTGCGAAGCGCGCCAGGCTTTCGCTGATCGAGCAGTTGATGTTGCGCTGCGAGAACGCTTCGGAGGCGGCGGCGAACACCGCGACTTCCTTGACCCCGGCGGCGAGGGCGTCTTCAAAACCGCGCAGATTTGGCGCCAGCGCGCCGTAGGTCACGCCGGGTTTGCGCTGGATCTGTGCAAACACTTCGGCGGAACCCGCCATCTGCGGGACCCATTTCGGTGAAACGAAACTGCCGACTTCTATATAGCCAAGACCGGCAGCGCTGAGTGCATCGACCAGTTGCACCTTGTCGGCCACGCTGATCGGTTGGGCTTCGTTCTGCAGGCCATCGCGCGGGCCGACTTCGATCAGGCGTACTTGGGAGGGGAGGGACATGGGCGGACCTGCTCTGGTGAATTCGTGGAGAACCCCTGTAGGAATGAGCCTGCTCGCGATCGCGGAGTGCCAGATAAAAACTGCTTGACTGATACACCGCTATCGCGAGCAGGCTCACTCCTACAGGGGGATTTGTGTTGTTTGTCAGATGGCCTGCTGGCTCTTGAGCGTCTGCTCCAGCGCCTGCACGCAGCGCTCTTCGGCGGTATCGAGTTCCAGCTTCATCTGTTCGATGTCGAGCAACTGTTGCTCCAGTTGTTCGCGACGCTCGCTGATTTTCGCCAGCATGCTGTTGAGCTGTTTGGTGTTACCGCTGGAGGGGTCGTAGAGTTCGATCAGTTCGCGGCATTCGGCCAGGGAAAAACCGATGCGCTTGCCGCGCAGGATGAGTTTCAGGCTGACCTTGTCGCGGGGCGAATAAATGCGTTCCTGACCGCGACGCTCGGGGCTGAGCAGGCCTTGTTCTTCATAAAAACGGATCGCCCGGGTGGTGATGTCCAGCTCGCGGGCGAGGTCGGAAATACTGTAGGTCTGACTGCTCATGAAAGCGCTCGAAAGAAGGTCTTGGCGCTAAGCTAATGGCTGGTTGACGTTTACGTCAAGCAAGAAAAGGATCGCAGCCTTGGGCAACTCCTGCACCTGTCTGTGCAGGAGCTGCCGAAGGCTGCGATCTTTTACTCTTTCTTCAAACCGCCTGCTTATCCAGCTTCTTCTCCTGCGCCGTCACCTGCTGGCACAACTCGATCATCTGTTCACGCATCCAGCGATTGGCCGGATCCTGATCGGTGCTTTCATGCCAATACAGGTGCGTTTCCACCGGCGGCACATCATTCACCGGTAAATTGAACGCTTGCAGTTCATGGCGTCGGGCAAACCGCTCCGGCACCGTCATGACCATGTCGGTCTGCTGCATCACCTGCGATGCCATCAGATAGTGCTGCGAGCGCAGGGCAATCTTGCGCTGAATGCCCATTTTGCCGAGGGCCAGATCGACATACCCCAGGCCGCTGCGGCGGCTGGAAATATGGATGTGGGTCAGCGACAGGTAATCATCCAGCGACAGTTTTTCCTTGCCCGCCATGGGGTGACCCTTGCGCATCGCGCAGACGTAACGGTCTTCCATCAATTTGACGTGGCGCACCTGCGGGTCGGTGTTGAGCGGCGCATCCACGGCGAAGTCGAGGCGCCCGGCGGCCAGTTCCTTAGTGGTTTCCCGGCGTTTGGACAGAAAACTTTCGATGATCACCGTCGGCGCCAGACGACGCAGGCGCTGGAACAGCGGCGGCAGAATCACCGCTTCGGTGAGGTCGGTCATGCTGATGCGGTAGGTCTTGACCGCTTGCGCCGGGTTGAAAATGCGGCTTTCCTGAACCGATACGCGCAGCAGCGACAGGGCGTTGCGCACCGGGCCGATGATGTTCTGCGCCATCGGCGTCGGCACCATGCCCTGGGCTGTGCGCACGAACAGCGGGTCGTTGAAGGTTTCACGCAACCGCGCCAGGGCGTTGGACACCGCCGGCTGGGTGATGCCGACAATCTGCCCGGCGCGGGTCAGGTTGGCTTCGGTGTAGATCGCGTCGAAGACGATGAAAAGGTTGAGGTCGACCTTACTCAGATTCATAACGCGGCTTCTCTTGTTTTTAGGGGCGAGTGTTCAGGGGCTGATGATCAGTGAATCATATATCGGTGATGAATGTTTATACACGCCGAGAATAGGCTAGGTAAATTATCAGCGCTGTTCTAGCATCGAATGCATGACTTAAACAACCTCTGCCACAGAAGGTATTCGCTCATGGATTTCGCTTATTCGCCCAAGGTGCAAGAACTGCGTGAGCGCGTGACCGCGTTCATGGACACTTACGTTTACCCGGCCGAAGCCGTGTTCGAACGCCAGGTTGCCGAAGGCGATCGGTGGCAGCCAACGGCGATCATGGAAGAGCTCAAAGACAGGGCGAAGGCTGAAGGTCTGTGGAACTTGTTTCTGCCCGAGTCAGAACTCGGCGCCGGTCTGACCAACCTGGAATACGCACCCCTGGCGGAAATCATGGGCCGCTCGTTGCTCGGTCCTGAGCCGTTCAACTGCTCGGCGCCGGACACCGGCAACATGGAAGTGCTGGTGCGCTACGCCAATGAAGAACAGAAACAGCGCTGGCTCGAACCGCTGCTGCGCGGCGAGATCCGTTCGGCGTTCGCCATGACCGAACCGGACGTTGCCTCGTCCGACGCCACCAACATGGCCGCCCGCGCCGTGCGCGATGGCGACGAGTGGGTGATCAACGGCAAGAAGTGGTGGACCTCCGGCGCGTGCGATCCGCGTTGCAAGATCCTGATCTTCATGGGCCTGAGCAATCCCGACGCTCCGCGTCACGCCCAGCACTCGATGATCCTCGTGCCGGTCGACACCCCCGGGGTGAAAATCCTCCGTCCGCTACCGGTATTCGGTTATGACGATGCGCCGCACGGTCACGCCGAAGTGCTGTTCGACAACGTGCGAGTGCCGTACGAAAACGTTCTGCTCGGTGAGGGCCGCGGTTTCGAAATCGCTCAGGGACGACTTGGCCCAGGCCGCATTCACCACTGCATGCGTTCGATCGGCATGGCCGAGCGTGCGCTGGAGTTGATGTGCAAACGTTCGGTGAGTCGCACCGCGTTCGGCAAACCCTTGGCGCGTCTGGGCGGGAATGTCGACAAGATCGCCGACTCGCGGATGGAAATCGACATGGCACGCCTGCTGACATTGAAAGCGGCCTACATGATGGACACCGTCGGTAACAAAGTGGCGAAGAGCGAGATCGCGCAGATCAAGGTGGTCGCGCCGAATGTGGCGCTGCGGGTGATCGACCGGGCGATCCAGATGCATGGCGGGGCCGGGGTGTCGAACGATTTCCCGCTGGCCTACATGTACGCCATGCAACGCACCCTGCGCCTGGCCGACGGCCCGGACGAAGTGCACCGCGCAGCGATTGGCAAGTTCGAGATCGGCAAGTATGTGCCGAAAGAGATGTTGCGCAGCGAGCGCTGATCCTGGACTGAGTTATCGTTCTTCGCTGGCAAGCGAGCTCCCACAGTGTCCGAGTCGTACACAAAATTCATGTACGCTCAAAAAACCTGTGGGAGCTGGCTTGCCAGCGATGACGCAAGCAGGTTCAACACATCAACATCAGGCTCAATACACCCAAACCTCAACCCGCCGATTCTTGATCCGCCCCTCATCCGCGCTGTTCGCCGCCACCGGCATCAACGCGCCAAACCCGCGTACCTCACGCAACACCACGCCGTTCTTCACCAATTCCCGTCGCACCGCCATCGCGCGCAGTTTCGACAATAAATCCGCCCGCGCCGGGTCATCCTTTTCATCACCAAAGCCCACCAGCGTCACCGCCCGGTCGGTTTTGTCATGGCGTTCTATATAGTCGAGTACGCGGGCGAGATCCTGACGCGCCTTGTTGTCCAGGTTCGCGCTGCCTTCCTCGAAACGGAAGTTCACCGTC
>NZ_QAIU01000610.1:0-571 GCF_003061205.1 Pseudomonas sp. HMWF006 | reverse complement strand
CCTGTGGACTTTGCGCAAACGCAACCAACGCCTTCGCCCATGGATGGTTGCTGTCGGGCGGTAGATAGAAGAACAAGCGCCGCGACAGCGGATAGTCCTCGGTGGCGATCAGGCTGTTGAAGGGGAGCATTGATTGCGACGCGCCATCGGCAATCGCCACGGCTTTGGCCTGACGCACATAGGGCAAACCGATAAAGCCAATGCCCTGCGGATCGGCGCTGACCGCGTCGGACAATTGCTCGCTGGACTCAAAGCGTTTCGCCGCGCTGTTCAGACTTTTCCCGCGACGATTGAGGACCAGTTCCTTAAACGTGTCGTAGGTGCCGGACTGGTCATCACGCGCATATAAATGAATCGACCCGCCACGCCCGCCAAGCGCTTCCCAGGTTTTCACCTCGCCGGCGAAGATCCGCGCCAGTTGCTCGGTGTCGAGCTGCTGCAGCGGATTGTCGGGGTGCAGGATGATTGCCAGGCCGTCGATGGCGATGACTTGCTCGGCTTCAGGACTCTTCATGTCGCCGAGCGCTTGCAGGCTGAGCAGTTCGCTGTCCTTGATCGGACGGGATGACGC
>NZ_QAIU01000609.1:15855-45348 GCF_003061205.1 Pseudomonas sp. HMWF006 | reverse complement strand
GCGAAATAGCGTCAGTGACTTCAGCCCTCCGCTGATTCCCGAGCATCACATACACCGGTTCCAGACCTGAACCTGCCGGAAAAACCACGACGTAGTCATCAAAAGCATCCACGGACTGCTCAGGAAACGCTTCCAGCAAGGGGGTTGGCGGCGATTGAACGCTGCCCATCCGATAATCAGCAATGGAGGCGAGAGGCAGGAAGTTTTCCAGCGTGTCTGGACGTTTCCAGTTCACAGAGAGGGGGGCGGCTCCATCGGCGGTGAAACGGTAGCTTTGCGAGGACTCGCTCCACACCGCCGGGCGAACCCTGACGCCAGATGTCGGCTGCGTTGCGTCCACCGGCACAAGTGCCACCTGGCGCAGGTTTTTTATCTCCCTGATGCCCCGAAACAGGGTACCGCTCGGCACGGCGTAGGTGCCGCTGCTCATTCTGAATGGGACATCAATGGTTTCCATTGTTGCCGCCTGGTGCTGCCAGTCCCGCCCGTCGATCGGGATGAATTCCGCCAAGGGAACACAAACGCCGTAACAGCCGACCTCGGCGCGACTGCGGAAGTCAAACCGTAGTACAACGGCATATTGCGTTGGATCCGCCTGGACGTTGGAAGTGTTTTGCCAGGTGAATTCCGCCACCGCCGAACGAATGGATTTCTGCAGATCAACACGATGGACGTCCAGGGTTCGCGACAGCTCGCCGTCGATCAGCACTGCCGGACGCGCATTAGCGAAAGCTAAAGGAGCATACAACGGCACCGGCGCTTGGGTTGGCCCGACACCCAGTTGATCACGTTGTTGTGCGAGTTGAGTCTGGGCCGTCGTCAGCAATGCCTCGGCCTGTTCTTGAAAACGCCTGAGTTGCTGATTGACGGTGTTCAGCGTCGCCAGATAACCGTCGTAAATGGCGCCAAACTGTGCAGCAATATTTTGCCACTGCCCCCCCTCGGCTTGTGCGTATGTCACCTCGCGCTGCGCCCCGTCTCTTTTGAACTGGACACTCATTTTCCAGTACTCGTAACGACGCACTGCCGAGCTCGCGTCGAACTCGGCGACTTCCAGTGTGCGGATGTCCGTTTCACGTTCAGAAACAGCTGCGTGCGCATTCAATCGTCCGCGCAAATGATTAATCCGCAGTTCCAAAACAGTAAGCGCTGCATTTGCAGCAAGCTGTGAGGCCGCCAGTTCGGCGCTGGTTTTCTGTATATCCGCCAGACTCCGGGCAACGCGCTGCTGGGTGATCTGGGCCCAGTTGATCGGAGCTGCTGGTTTGGCCGGGATCGGCTTCGCGTCTGGCAGGGCTTGGCCCTTGAACGCAGTACGACCTTGCTTTGCGTGCCAGTCCTTGACGTAGTAAACGACCGAGCCGGGGGAATTCGGATTCGGGTTCTCATTCGGGTGGTAGAACAACAGATCGGTGCCCTTCGGGTGACCTGCAACCTGGTCGAAATGATTGATCAATCGGTCGTGATCGGCCTTCGGCAAATCGACGGCCCAGATTCGGTCAACCAATGTCTGGAATTCAGCTTCGGTGTAATCGTTGAGGGTTGATTTCAGTTTCATTCGTTAAAACTTCCTTGTTTATCGATATTGCTTTCAACGACGGCATTCGCCTGATATTTTGGCGAATGCCTTAAGCGGCTTACGCTTGTATTTGAATGCGTTACTCCAATTTAAAGCCGGGCTTGTTATTAAGCGCGCGCCATTCCTTGACTTCTTTCAAAATTCCTTCGGGGCTATCTTCCTGTCCTTCTTTGGGATAGAAGATGACGTCTGAGCGATCGGGATGCTCTGTAATTTGTTCGAAATGAGTAAGTAGATACTCTTGATAAATCGCTAACGCTCGGCCATCAAGCCCTTCGGGAAAATCAACAAACTTCTTCAGAAATGACAGAAACTCAGCTTCTGTGTAGTCCTCCAGTTTCTCCTTAAGCCTCATCATGTTTGTCCTCTTGGTGTATTTTTATATGGCTGCGAGGTGTCATGATAGAAATGCCATCGACTTGATAAACCGCCTCAGTACCTGAATAACTCATATCATGGTGAAACTCTAAGGTCTTTCGCTTGCCAACCTGGTCTTCCCTGAGGACCACAGGAGCAAGGCCAGCTTGTATGCGCCGTAAGTTATGGTTAAAAAAATCTTGGCTCGACGCAGGATATAAGGCCATTGTCTTCCAGACAGCCTGCTCGAACTCGGAAAAAACGCTGTACTCTTTCCAGCGCAACTGGTCGGCAATTAACTGAGGAATACGAGCGCCTTCATCCATTGCATCATCAAACCAAGCTGCAAGGCCTCCGCTCCCCCAGCCTCTGACTGTGCCGGGTTCTTCGCGTAGCGCCATGACATCCGGGCAATGACGATCCGCTTTTTTTGTGTATTCGAACGGACGAGCTAGATCGATCAACGTAAATACTAACGTGGAGACTTTCATCTCAGCAGTGTATTGAAACACTACTTGCTTTCCCGGGTAGATGTCCTGATCAAGTAAAAAAGATTCCCAACCACCGGTTTGCCCTAGTGGCTCGGGCATCCTTACTGGCCCCCCCACCTCGACGGGTTTCCCGAAAATCGAATGCACGTCGAGCTGACTCATGTCGTGCTTATAAGGTGGCGGCAGCGGCCCTTCATATTCGACCGTAGACGGAGTAGTCTTTTTCAATCTCAAAAAAATGGACTCCAGTTTTTTGGTTTCCGCCCAAAAGGTCAAACTCGCCCCGGCCTGAATACTTACATTTAGGAAAGCACTCTCGGGAAATACCGACTTAAGCTCATGCTTTTCACTCAAGATTCCAGCTGCAAGCAAAACGTCAAACTTTTCGCCCAGACTTCTAATCAGTCGGTCAATTGTCGCGATATTCATTTATACCATCCTTGTCGCATATGGAGGTCATGGAGTTCCAACCGAGCAGCATCAATAGCAGCCTCATCAAGCCCTTGCTCTAACAACCCTGCCTTAAGTGCGTCGAAATTAGCATCCACCGCCCTTCTCAAATCTTGTGCATCCTCCAACTGTTTGGCCCTGCTATTTCGGCCACCATAGGTTTCACTAAATTTCCGGTGCACTTCAGTAGGTATTGCCACACTTGGAGCTCGCCTCAATATGTTTGCAATTTCCTGGTCTTCAAACCAGGAAAGCTCATCAATCAGGTGACTCTCCAACGCCCTACGCGAAGGAATATGGTCAATATCCAACCCATCCCCCCTGCTCCGCCCACTAAGCTCGTTATACGGCCCGACCTCCAAGGGTTTCACCGGTGGCCCGACGAATACCAGATCCGGCGAAGGCAACTCCATATCCGCCGGGAACCCGGGAATATTCGCACCAATCAGCCCTTCATCAACAGCCGGAAACGTCTCGTTTGCCGGTAGGATCGGGATGACAGAATCGCCGGGATAAATCAGAGTCGGTGACGGTGCAATCGGTGTCGTGTTCGGTCCAATGTGCTCCGCTCCGGGCGGAACCAGCGGTATCCAGGTGCCAATGCCGACAGGGGGGATCGGCCAAGGCTGTACAGTCGGTAAAACACCTCGATGGCCGCTGGTACTTTGTGGTGCGGTGATGCTGATCTTGTCGAGGTTGAACGGATTTGCGCCGGACTCCGGGCTCTCCTGAAAACGCAACTCAAACTCACGGCGCTCGCCGATCCAGGTGCTTTTCGGTGCGTAGGGCGCAAAACCTTGCTCGAGGCGTTTTTTGTTTACGACATCAAATTGGCTGGTCAGCGCCGGATGCTCGCCCAGTGTTCGCCACAAGGATTCGTCAAAGGAATCGAACGATGTGATCTCGCGGCCCCGCAGTTGATTGCCGATCTGGGTCGGTATGGCGGCGCCGGTCGTGCGGGTCGACGTTTTCCACCAATCTGCAGTGGCGGTCTGTCCTGTGCCGATGACACTGCCCGAGCCCGGTGGTGGCTGGTTGAAGGACAGGTACATCGGCGCTGAACCCGGCAGGCAGACGACGCAATCCTGCAGCCGCAGGTCGACTCCCTTGGGAAGGGCCTGAGTCTGCGGGGGGAGCACCGCTATACGAGCGGGACTTGCAGTGGTTTGCTCAGCAGTCGTGTCCGAAGTGAACTGCAGATACCGGGGCGGTGATCCCGGTACTTCTGCGATGTAGTGCCCCGTCAGCGGATCAAGTACCGCGTTGATGACCGGCACCTTGGCGCTGATCTCATTACCTGTAGTGACCGCGATGACGGCTGTGCCTTCCGGTACGGTTTGAGGCTTGAGCCGGTAAGGCATATCGACCGAGTCGCCAGAGTCGGCAAGTGATCGCAGCGCCTGCTCATCCGTAAGCCCGAGCGTCTTGGCCGGGACGGCGACAGACTGAAACAATCGACGTCGCTGATCCGGGGTCAGCTCTCCATTGGCCAGCGTTGGCGAGTACACCAACCCTGCAACCAATACCGTGAACGGCTGAGGAGCCAGCGCAGCCAGGGAAAGCCGGCTGACGGCCTGCGTCACAGCGGTCTCGATGAGCGTGGCTGCTTGCTGAGCCACCAGTGCCCCGGCGCGCGTCATAACCATTGCCCCGGAGCCCATCGACGACATCGGGACAGTCAGCGTATTGGCCTGTTTGAGCCGGATTAAGCGAGCGTCTTCATCAACCTGCTGTTTGAAACGGACTCGGGCCTCACGCTGCTCGACGAACTTGCGCTGCGCCTCCCAAACGGCCTCCCTCTCGCGCCAGATAATGGTTTGCTCTGCGTGATGACGGGCCAACGCCGCTGATCTATCGCGCAGCACATTGATTTGCGATGCCAACAAACGCGCCTCATGGGCCGCGTTGTAGGCGTTCTCCCAGATCTGGTGACCGTCATTGAGCGCCTGGCCGAACTGCCCCAGGCGCGTCAGATAATCATTGGAGGTACGGGTCAGCGGGTCGTGGCCGTCGAAGGATCGGGCCAGTGCATTTTTTGCATCGAGCTCTGCAGATTTGCGGGCGAGCAGTCCGTCTGTTTCGCTTTTTTCCTTGGTGATGGTGTAGAGCTGCCAGCGCTCGGTCTGGGTGGCTTGAGGCGGTCTTCTGGCGGCGCGAATTTCGTGTTCGAGCGCCGAGCCGAGTTGTTCGGACTTTTGCGCGAAACGGCGGTCAGCCTCGGCTCTGATCGCGTCATGGCGTTGCGTCAGCCCTGCCAGAAATTGCACCAGCGCCTGCTGCCGCGCCTGTTCCTGGGCCTGCGCTGCAGCCGCCTCTGCTCTGGCCAGCGTCTCGGCTTGCTGGTTTGCTTGCGCCTGACGATGAGCCGCCAAAGCGCGCTTTCGGGCCTTTTGTCTTTTCTTGCTGGTGCCTCCGAAACCACCGGAAACTCCGCCACCGCCACCAATACCGCCGCCGGAACCACCACCCGAAGCCGATGGCCCGGGCCGGATGACGACGCTACCTGACGATCCATCGTTGAATGTGTTTTGTGCCATACAGTCACTCCTTGTCTGTAGGGCACAGCGTGTCGATCAAGCGGTAATCAGGTGCGGTACATAGTTATTGCGAATGAAAAAATCGGGTTATTGAGGTTGTCCGCGATAGCGTCAGTTCAGACACGTCCGTGTTGAATGACACGCCGCTATCGCCAGCAAGCCGGTTCCTACAGGGGTTACGCGGTGGCCTCGGATTTGCGTATGCCCAACCGGCTAATCCATACAGCGGCCAGAATCACACTCCCACCGAGCAACAACCGCCCAAGTTCTTCGTGCTGGTTCCAGATCAGCAAATTCAGCAGCAGCCCCACCGGCACGTGCAGATTGTTCATCACCGCCAGCGTGCCACCGTTGACCATGCACGCGCCTTTGTTCCACCAGTACAGGCCCAATGCGGTCGAGACCAGACCAAGGAACAGCAACACGCCCCACTGCAGCGGTGCTTCGGGCAGGAAGTTGGCCTTGCCGAACAGCAGGAACGCCGGCAACACCACCGCCAGTGCGCCGAGGTAGAAGAAGCCGAAACGCCGGTAATGCGGCAGGTCGCTGGGGTGTTTCGCCACCAGATGCTTGTACAGCACCTGCCCGGCGGCATAGGTGAAGTTGGCCAGTTGCAGCAGCAGGAAACCCATGAAGAAGTCCGGGTTGATCCGGTCGAAGCGGATCACTGCCGCGCCCCCTACCGCGACCAGCGCGGCGATCAGCGCCCATGGATTGAAGCGGCGGTTCAGTGCGTCTTCGATCAGGGTTACGTGCAGCGGCGTGAGAATGGTGAACAGCAACACCTCCGGCACCGTCAGCACGCGGAAGCTCAGGTACAGGCAGACGTAGGTCACGCCGAACTGCAACGCGCCGATCAACAGCATGCCGCGCATGAACGCCGGTTCCACCGAGCGCCAGCGCGTCAGCGGGATAAATACCAGTCCGGCCAGCACCACGCGCACCAACACCGCGAAGTAACTGTCGACGTGACCGGCCAGGTATTCGCCGATCAGACTGAAGGAAAACGCCTGGATCAGCGTGACAAAAAGTAGATAGCCCATGGTCGCCTCTGTTTCGAATGGCGGCGACGATAGCGGTTTTTTGGCCCGACCGCGAACGTGTGTCTACTGACACTCCGCAATCGCGGGCACGCCCGCTCCCACTGGGGATTTTTGGTGCTCTGGTAAATCGCGGGCAAAAAAAAGCCCGATCTCGCTAATGCGTTCAATCGGGCTACAGCACTCAGGAGCAACAAGTGCAAAGGGAGGTTCGATGCGCGTAGAGCCTTGAAGGGGTTGCGCCAGGTCACTAAAACAATCGGCGATTATCTGGCGATTAACATATCAAGCGACCTGGGACAGTTTGGCGTTGGCCTGATTCAGGCCCTTCTCCTGGAAGTCGCCGCCCAGGTTCATGCCTTCGGCGTGGATGAAGGTCACGTCGTGGATGCCGATAAAGCCCATCACCTGACGCAGGTACGGTTCCTGATGGTCGGCCGGGCCGCCGGCGTAGATACCGCCGCGAGCGGTCAGCACGTAGGCACGCTTGCCGCTGAGCAGGCCTTGCGGGCCGGTTTCGGTGTACTTGAAGGTCACACCGGCACGCAGCACGTGGTCGAGCCAGGCCTTGAGGGTGCTCGGGATGGCGAAGTTGTACATTGGCGCGGCCATCACCAGCACGTCGGCTGCCAGCAGCTCATCGGTCAATTGGTTGGAGCGATCCAGCGAGGCTTGTTCGCTGTCGTTACGCTGCTCGGCAGGCTTCATCCAGCCACCCAGCAGGTTGCTGTCCAGGTGCGGCACCGGGTTCACGGCAAGATCACGCACGGTGATCTGATCAGCAGGATGCGCCGCTTTCCACTGGTTGATGAAGGTCTGGGTCAGCTGACGGGATACCGAGTCTTGCTGGCGGGCGCTGCTTTCAATGATCAGAACGCGGGACATGGTGTGTAGCCTCCATCCGAGAATGTTGTAGGTCGATGGAGTGAAGGTTAAACAGTGTCTAATCGATGAAAAAGCGCAAATAATTGCTGCAAAACATCGAATAATTAGTTTAGATGCTGATCCATAGCCGGCTGAAGTGAGCTTGCTCGCGATAACAGTGTGTCAGAGCAATCATTATTGACTGACACGCCGCTGTCGCGAGCAGGCTCACTCCTACAGGAACAGGTGTTATTTCGGGGTGCAGGTCAGTTTGATACGCAGCTTGATGATCTCGCGGGTGAATTTGGCCGTGGCGTTTTTATGTTTGCCGGCTGCCACTTCGATGTTACGGGTGCGCGGTGCTTCCGGGCCATTGGTAAACACAGCCTTGCAGACGGCATCGACATCGCCGTAGTTGGCTACCCGAATGGAGCCGATGTCGTTGTCGGTATCGAAAGTCTCGTAGTCGATCTTCATGCCGTTGAGATCTTTCTGCACATCAATCGGATAAGCAAAAGCAGTCAGCGGAAGCAGCGCCAGCAGCACACAACAGAATTTTTTCATTCGGCAGTCTCCATGAGGGACAGCCAGCTTAGGACAAGAGGAGCTATTGATGAAAGCGCCCCGCGTGACCCTGGATCAATGGCGAACACTGCAGGCTGTGGTCGACCACGGCGGATTCGCCCAGGCTGCCGAGGCCCTGCACCGTTCGCAATCGTCGGTGAGCTACACCGTGGCGCGCATGCAGGACCAGCTCGGCGTACCGCTGTTACGCATCGACGGGCGTAAGGCGGTACTCACCGAAGCCGGCGGCGTATTGCTGCGGCGCTCGCGCCAACTGGTAAAGCAGGCCAGCCAGCTGGAAGAACTCGCCCACCACATGGAGCAAGGCTGGGAAGCCGAGGTGCGGCTGGTGGTCGATGCGGCCTACCCGAGCGCCCGCATCGTCCGCGCGCTGACCGCGTTCATGCCGCAGAGCCGTGGTTGCCGGGTACGTCTGCGCGAAGAAGTATTGTCGGGGGTCGAAGAAGTGCTGCTCGAAGGCGTCGCCGATCTGGCGATCACCGGCCTGAGCATTCCCGGCTACCTCGGCGCCGAGTTGAGCGACGTCGAGTTCGTTGCCGTCGCCCACCCTGACCACGCCCTGCATCGGCTCAATCGCGAGCTGAGTTTTCAGGATCTGGAAACCCAGATGCAGGTGGTGATCCGCGATTCCGGCCGGCAGCAGCCGCGCGACGTTGGCTGGCTCGGCGCCGAACAGCGCTGGACCGTCGGCAGCCTCGCCACCGCCGCCACCTTCGTCAGCAGCGGTCTGGGGTTTGCCTGGCTGCCCCGGCACATGATCGAGCGGGAATTGAAGGAAGGCACGCTCAAGCTGCTACCGTTGGATCAGGGCGGCAGCCGCAACCCGAGTTTTTACCTGTACTCGAACAAGGACAAACCCTTGGGCCCGGCCACGCAAATTCTCATCGAACTGCTGCGCACCTTCGATACGTTGCCTCTGGATGCGTCGTACGCCGCCCCCGAACAAGCCTGACACGGAGTTCACCGATGGCCTATTTCGAACATGAAGGTTGCAACCTGCACTACGAGGAATATGGCCACGGCACGCCGTTGCTGCTGGTTCACGGGCTCGGTTCGAGCACCCTTGACTGGGAAATGCAGATCCCGGCCCTGGCCGCGCACTACCGGGTGATCGTCCCGGACGTTCGCGGTCACGGTCGCTCGGACAAACCCCGCGAGCGCTACAGCATCGCCGGGTTCAGCGCCGACCTGCTGGCGCTGATCGAACACCTCAACCTCGGCGCGGTGCATTACGTCGGGCTGTCGATGGGCGGGATGATCGGTTTTCAGTTCGCCGTCGATCAACCGCAAATGCTGAAAAGCCTGACCATCGTCAACAGCGCGCCCGAAGTCAAAATCCGCAGCCGCGACGATTACTGGCAGTGGTTCAAGCGCTGGAGCCTGATGCGCCTGCTCAGCCTCGCGACCATCGGTAAAGCGCTGGGCGGCAAGCTTTTTCCGAAACCCGAACAGGCCGGTCTGCGGCAGAAAATGGCCGAACGCTGGGCAAAAAACGACAAACGTGCTTATCTCGCCAGCTTCGATGCAATTGTTGGCTGGGGCGTTCAGGAACGACTTTCCCGGGTGACCTGTCCAACCCTCATCGTCAGCGCCGACCGTGACTACACGCCGGTCTCGCTGAAAGAAACCTATGTAAAACTGCTGCCCGATGCGCGGCTGGTGGTGATCGCCGATTCGCGCCACGCCACCCCGCTCGATCAACCCGAACGCTTCAACCAAACGCTGCTGGATTTTCTTGCCGCAGCCGATACTCAATCTCAGGATCACTGACCCATGCTGAAAAAACTCGCCCTCGCCGCCGGCACCGTGCTGTTTGCTGCCAACCTGATGGCTGCCACCCCGGCCAAAGCGCCACACGTGCTGCTGGACACCACCAACGGTCAGATCGAAATCGAACTGGACCCGGTCAAGGCGCCGATCAGTACCAAGAACTTTCTCGACTACGTCAACAGCGGCTTTTACACCAACACCATTTTCCATCGGGTGATCCCGGGCTTCATGGCGCAGGGCGGTGGTTTCACCCAGCAGATGCAACAGAAAGACACCAAAGCGCCGATCAAGAACGAAGCCAGCAACGGCCTGCATAACGTTCGCGGTACCTTGTCGATGGCGCGCACCTCCAATCCAGACTCGGCCACCAGCCAGTTCTTCATCAACGTGGCTGACAACGCGTTCCTCGATCCGGGCCGCGACGCCGGTTATGCGGTGTTCGCCAAAGTGGTCAAGGGCATGGACGTCGTCGACATCATCGTCAACTCGCAAACCACCACCAAACAAGGCATGCAAAACGTGCCCGTCGACCCTGTGATCATCAAGTCGGCCAAAGTCATCGACTAAGCTGTACAGGGCGTATCGAGCGGCGTGAGTTCTACCCCACGCCGCTCACACCGATAAAAGGAGAGCCCGGCTCCGGGCGGTTATCTGATGCTCTATCGCCGTTTCGAACAACTGATCGACATATTCCGTGACGCCCCGACGGCGTCTCCGCCGGACCGCGTTCTCCCCTTCTATACCTATTACCTCAAGCAGGTCTGGCCGAGCTTTGCCGCCCTGCTGGTGGTCGGCCTGTTTGCCGCGCTGATCGAAGTGGCGCTGTTCAGTTACCTGAGCCGCATCATTGACCTGGCCCAAGGCACGCCCAACCCGAATTTCTTCAGCGATCACGCCCTCGAATTGACGTGGATGCTGGTGGTCGCCCTGGTGCTGCGACCGATCTTTTTCGGCCTGCACGACCTGCTGGTGCACCAGACCCTGAGCCCGGGGATGACCAGCATGATCCGCTGGCAAAACCACAGTTATGTGCTCAAGCAGAGCCTGAATTTCTTCCAGAACGATTTCGCCGGGCGCATCGCCCAGCGCATCATGCAGACCGGCAACTCGCTGCGTGATTCGGCAGTGCAGGCGGTGGATGCGCTGTGGCACGTGGTGATCTACGCGATCAGTTCGCTGGTGCTGTTCGCCGAAGCCGACTGGCGCCTGATGATCCCGCTGCTGACGTGGATCGCCGCCTACATCGGCGCACTGTGCTACTTCGTGCCACGGGTGAAAGAGCGCTCGGTGGAAGCTTCCGACGCACGCTCGAAACTGATGGGGCGGATCGTCGACGGCTACACCAACATCGCCACCCTGAAGCTGTTCGCCCACACCAATTTCGAACAGCACTACGCCAGGGAAGCCATCGAGGAACAGACGGTCAAGGCGCAAATGGCCGGCCGTGTGGTCACCAGCATGGACGTGGCGATCACCACCATGAACGGCCTGCTGATCGTCGGTACTACGGCGCTGGCGCTGTGGTTGTGGACACAATCGCTGATCACGGTCGGCGCTATCGCTCTCGCCACCGGTCTGGTGATTCGCATCGTCAACATGTCCGGCTGGATCATGTGGGTGGTCACCGGCATTTTCGAAAACATCGGCATGGTCCAGGACGGTCTGCAAACCATCTCGCAACCGGTCAGTGTCACCGATCGCGAGCAGGCCAAACCCTTGGCCGTGGCCCGTGGCGAAGTGCGTTTCGAACATGTGGATTTTCACTACGGCAAGAAGCGCGGCATCATCGGCGACCTCAATCTGACCATCAAACCCGGGGAAAAGATCGGTCTGATCGGCCCGTCCGGCGCCGGCAAGTCGACCCTGGTCAACCTGCTGCTGCGCCTGTATGACGTCGAGGGCGGGCGCATTCTGGTCGATGGGCAGAACATCGCCGAAGTCGGTCAGGAGAGCCTGCGCGCGCGGATCGGCATGATCACTCAGGATACCTCGCTGCTGCACCGCTCGATCCGCGACAACTTGTTGTATGGCAAACCCGACGCCACCGATGCAGAGTTGTGGGATGCGGCCCACAAGGCCCGCGCCGACGAGTTCATTCCCTTGCTGTCGGACGCTGAAGGCCGTACCGGTTTTGACGCGCATGTCGGCGAGCGCGGGGTGAAACTATCCGGCGGTCAACGTCAGCGCATCGCCATCGCCCGCGTGCTGCTCAAGGACGCGCCGATCCTGATCATGGACGAAGCGACCTCGGCGCTGGACTCGGAAGTCGAGGCAGCGATCCAGGAAAGCCTGGAAACCCTGATGCAGGGCAAGACCGTGATCGCCATCGCCCACCGCCTCTCGACCATCGCGCGCATGGACCGGCTGGTGGTGCTGGAGAACGGCAAGATCGCCGAGAGCGGCACCCATGCCGAACTGTTGGCCCATCGTGGCTTGTATGCGCGGTTGTGGGCGCATCAGACCGGAGGGTTTGTCGGAATCGACTGACTTTTTCCGTCACCACAAAACTCTGCAGGCTCACTCCTACAGGGGATGTGCAAAATCTGTGACAGAGAAAACCGCCACAGCCCGCTAACTACGGGCGCTGGCGGTTTTTTTGCGCCTGCTGGAAATCCGTCCAAAGCCTGCTGTACTCAGGCAAGGCTCCGGCACGGAACCTGTCGTAAATCGGCATGGAGGCCTCACTCGATGCAGTCTCGATAGCACGCCTATCAAGGACACTCTCATGTCTCTGTTCAAACGTTCAGTTACTGAGTTGTTGGGTACGTTCTGGTTAGTGTTGGGCGGTTGTGGCAGTGCGGTGATCGCCGCGTCTTCACCGTTGGGAATCGGGGTGCTGGGGGTCGCCCTGGCGTTTGGTCTGACGGTGCTGACCATGGCATTTGCCATCGGCCACATCAGCGGATGTCATCTCAACCCGGCCGTCTCGGTCGGTCTGTTCGTCGGCGGCCGGTTCCCGGCCAAAGAGCTACCGGCCTATATCATCGCCCAGGTGCTGGGCGCGATTCTCGCGGCCGCGCTGATCGCCCACATCGCCAGCGGCAAGGAGGGATTTGATATCGCCGCCGGCCTGGCCTCCAACGGTTATGGCGAGCATTCGCCCGGCAAATACTCAATGGCGGCCGGGTTCGTGTGCGAACTGGTGATGACCGCGATGTTCGTGATCATCATCCTCGGCGCCACTGATAAACGCGCTCCGGCGGGCCTCGCACCGATTGCCATCGGCCTGGCCCTGACACTGATCCACCTGATCTCGATCCCCGTGACCAACACCTCGGTCAATCCGGCCCGCAGCACGGGCCCGGCGCTGATGGTCGGCGGCTGGGCGATCGCGCAGTTGTGGATGTTCTGGGTCGCGCCGCTGTTGGGCGCGGTGGTCGGTGGCGGGGTCTATCGCTGGCTGGGCAAAGAAGAAACCTGAAGCCTGTACAAATCCCCTTGTAGGAGTGAGCCTGCTCGCGATAGCGGTGTGTCAGTCAACATCAATGGCTCTGACAGACCGCTATCGCGAGCAGGCTCACTCCTACAGGGGATTCAGGTCTGGCGGTAGGGCAAGGCTGTTCTGGCTTCTTCGGCATAGGCAAGGACTCCGGCACGCTCTTGTTGCAGGAAATCCTTCACCGCCGCTTTCAACCCGGGATGGCGCAGGTAATGCCACGAATGAGTGATCACCGGTTCGAAACCACGAATCAACTTGTGCTCGCCCTGGGCACCAGCGTCGAAACGTTGATAGCCCTGCGCAATCGCGTAATCCATGCCCTGATAGAAACAGGTTTCGAAGTGCAGCCGATCAAACTCCGCCAGGCAACCCCAATAGCGTCCGTAAAAGCTATCGCCACCCACCAGACTGAAAGCCATCGCCACCGGGCGTGAACCTTGTCTGGCCAGCACCACGCGAATCGACTCCGGCATGCGTTCGGCTAGCAGGCTGAAGAACTCGCGCGTCAGGTACGGCGCCTGACGTCGCACCGCATAGGTATTGGCGTAACAGGCGTAAACGAAATCCCATTGCGCCTCGTCCAGCTCCCGTCCCTGCAACCATTCAAACTCGAAGCCCTGCCCCGCCACTTGCTCGCGCTCTTTGCGCATCTGCTTGCGCTTGCGCGAACTGAGCACATCGAGAAAGTCCTGAAAGTCCCGGTAGCCGCGATTCTGCCAGTGATACTGACAGCCGATGCGCTGCAACCAGCCTGGTTGTTCAGCCATGGCGGTATCGGTGAAGAGATCGGTGAAATTGATATGTGCGCTGGAAAGCCCTTCGATTTCCAGATACCCCGGCAGGCTCTTGAGCAACTCGAAGCCGTCTTCGACCTTCGCCGCCAACAAGCGTGGGCCGCTGACCGGGCTGAACGGCACGGCCGTCAACAGCTTGGGGTAATAGTCGATTCCGGCGCGGGCACAGGCGTCGGCCCAGCCATGATCGAACACATACTCGCCGTAGGAATGCCACTTGCGGTAACTGGGCAGTGCCGCTATCAGTCGATCATCCTCGATGAGCAACAAATGTTCCGGCTGCCAACCCGTGTGAGGGCCGACGCTGCCGCTGTCCTCCAGGGCGCTGAGGAAGGCATGGCGCAGAAACGGCTGATTCTCCGGCACCAGTGCGTCCCAGGTGGCCGGGGCGATTTCTGACAGGTTTTGCAGGCGTTGCAACGGCATCAACAGAGTCTCCACAAGCGGGTTTCAGCGCCCGGCGAGTATCGCCTATCGCCGGCCATTGCACACGTTCAATCGGGCGACAGCGCTCTAGATCAATAGTTCACGACGCATCTGGATCGTCATCAACCTGCCATCATCGTGCCACTGCTCTGTCATAAACCATCGCGATACTGGCGCCTGTTTTTAGAGCGCCGGGTTCTACCCGGACACTGTTTTCCGACCTTCACGTCGGTTGTGCCCAGGATGGTTCAGCCATCCCCTCTCATCTTCGGAGATTGCTATGCGTCTTGCTTCCACGAAAACTGCGGCGGCCCTGTGCGGTGGCCTGTTACTGGCCATGAGCGTTCCGGCCAGTGCTGCAGTCGACGCCAAACTGCTCGACATGCTCAAGGCTAACGGTTCGATTTCCCAGGCGCAGTACATTGAACTGCAAACTGAACTGGCCAAGGATCAGAAGGCTCAGCAAATCGCGCAGCAGGCGCAGCAAGAGACTAACGAGCAAATCGCGGCAACCGCGAAGAAAACCAATGAGCTGAGCTCCTTCGACCAGAAACTGGCCTGGGCCGCCAAGACCCAGTTCAAGGGTGACGTGCGTATCCGTCAGGAAACCATCAAGATCGACGGCGAACCGAACAACGGCGGCCGCGACAAGGATCGCCAGCGCATCCGTGCCCGCCTGGGCGCCTACACCGAGATCAACCCGCAAGTCGACACCGGCATCCGTATCGCCACCGGCGGCGGCGACGACGCCCGTTCGACCAACCAGGATCAGGACAACTACTTCGACAAGAAGCAGATCTGGCTCGACCTGGGCTACATCGACTACCACCCCGATCAGATCAAGAACCTGCACGTCATCGGCGGCAAAATGCTGCAACCGTGGGTCAGCATGGGTGACGTGATCTGGGACAGCGACATCAACCCGGAAGGTCTGGCCGTGACCTACAAATACCCGTTGGGCAGCAGCGCCGAGCTGTTCGGCAGCCTGGGTAACTACAACCTCAAGGACAACGTCGATGGCGACGGCGTGCAATTCCGTCACGACCTGCGCCTGACCTCTGGCCAGTTGGGTAGCCGCTTCGCGATCACCGACAACCTGAAACTGACCCTGGGCGGCAGCGTCTACGCCTACCAGAACGACAAAGACAGCCGCTGCACCGGGACTTCCACTCCGTGCGCCCTGGCGGTCAACGGCAACTCGGCCAACAACGAATTCCGTCTGTACGAGGGCTTCAGCCAGATCGATATCGGTGGCTTGCCAATGCCGTTGTCGTTCTACGGTCAGTACGTGAAGAACAACGATGCCGTGACCGATGCAGACACCGCCTGGCTGGTCGGCGCCAAGTCGAAAGTGTTCGGTCTGAACCTCGACTACAACTATCGTGACGTCCAGCGTGACGCCGTGGTCGGCGCCTTCACCGACTCCGACTTCGCCAACGGCACCACCGGTTCGCGTGGTCACAAGTTCAAGGTCGGTTACGACATCGACAAGAACTTTGCCATTGGCGCGACGTACTTCCTGACCAAAGCAGACTTCTCCAGCCGTACCCAGCGTGATGCAGACACCAACACCCTGCAGCTGGACGCGGAAGCGAAGTTCTAAGAAAACAGCGACAAGCTTCGAGCGACAAGTTGCAAGTCACCGCTCCCCTTGCGACTTGCCGATCGAAGTTGATTTTCCTGCAGCTCGATGCAGCAACAGCGATCCCCATCATCCGTTCGCTGGTGCTTCACCGGGCTGTGTTTTTTCACGGGCTATCGTCCCGCCGTTGCGCCGCCAAACGTTCCGCCAAGGCATCCATCCCTTCCTCCGGTTTCTCCGGCATCGCCTTCAAGGTCGCCTGCATCAAACGCATCTGCCGAATGAAACGCCGACAGTTCGGGCAGAACATCAGGTGATGACGCACCATCAGCTTCTCGCGAAAGCTCAACTGATCATCGAGATAATCGCTGGAGCGCGCCACTTGTTCCTTACAGGTCAGCATTCCCCGGTCTCCTCAAAATGCTCCACGGTCGCGAAGACTTTCAGCCGCGCACGATGCAGCAGCACACGGACATTGGAGAGCGAGATCTCCAGAAGATTACAGATCTCTTCCAGCTCCAGGCCCTGACGCTCACGCAACAGCAGAACACTGCTTTGCAATTCCGACAGACTGAGCAGCGTATGCTCCAGGCAGTCACGCAATTCACTTTCGGTCAGCAAGGCTTCGGGCGTGTCCTGGTGCCAGGCGAACGGGGCGATCAACCAATGGCCGTCGCCGGGAGAAAAGCGGTCGTCATCAATGGTGCCGTGGGGCGACGGCAAGTCATCCATCAGCACTTCGCGGCGATTCAGCTTGTAACGACTTTTGGCCGAGTTGGCGGTGATGGTCAGCAGCCAGGTCTTGAGGCTGGAACGACCTTCGAAACTGGCGATGTGGCGCACCACGGAAAGCCAGGCGTCCTGCACCACTTCTTCGACATGACGCTGGCCGACAATCGCATACGCCACGGCACGCATGGCGCTCTGATACGTAGTCACCAGTTCCTTGAAAGCCCGTTGTTCACCTGCCAGCAGGCGCTCAAGCAGTTGGGTGTCGTCAGCCATCCAAAAATCTCCTTGTGCCGATTCCGAAATGATAGAGGCAGGACTTCGCCTGCCGCCATTTCCGAAAAATTACAGCGTTTGAGCCGATTCGGATGTAGGAAAAGTCGACGTGTTTAAGGGGAAACTAAACCTCTTTTCAACGCTTGCGCAGAATCACGCTGCCGATCGAATAGCCTGCACCGAACGAACTCAAAACAGCCAGCGAACCGGCAGCCAGATCATCCTGGTGCTTGTGGAAGGCAATCACGGAACCGGCGGAGCTGGTGTTGGCGTAGGTGTCGAGAATCACCGGAGCCTCTTCTTCGGTCGCTTCGCGGCCCAGCAGCTTGCGCACGATCAGGTGGTTCATGCTCAGGTTGGCCTGGTGCAGCCAGAAGCGCTTTACGTCGCCGACATTGAGCTGATTCTCTTGCAGATGCTCACCAATCAGTTCGGCGACCATCGGGCAGACATCCTTGAACACCTTGCGCCCTTCCTGCACGAACAGCTTGTCGCGGGCGCCGACGCCCTCTTCCGCGGCGCGGTTGAGGAAGCCGAAATTGTTGCGGATGTTATTGGAAAACTTGGTCAACAGTTTGGTGCTGACCACGTCGAACTGGTATTTGGACGTCGCCAGATCGGCACGCTCGATGATCACTGCAGTCGCGGCATCACCGAAGATGAAGTGGCTGTCACGGTCACGGAAGTTCAGGTGACCGGTGCAGACTTCCGGGTTGACCATCAGGATCGCCCGGGCCTGACCCAGTTGCACGCTGTTGGCCGCCGCCTGGATGCCAAAGGTAGCCGAGGAGCAGGCCACGTTCATGTCGAAGCCGAAGCCCTGGATGCCCAGCGCTTCCTGGACTTCGATGGCAATGGCCGGGTAAGCGCGCTGCAGGTTGGAACAGGCAACGATCACGCCGTCGATATCAGCGGCGGTTTTACCGGCGCGCTGCAAGGCTTGCTCGGCTGCGCCGATGGCCATCTGGCACAGCACCGACCATTCGTCGTTGGAACGCTCCGGCAGACGCGGCGCCATGCGCAGCGGGTCGAGGATGCCATCCTTGTCCATGACAAAGCGGCTCTTGATGCCCGAGGCCTTTTCGATGAACGCGGCGCTGGATTCGGTCAGGGCCTGGACTTCACCGTTGGCGATGGCTTCGGCGTTATCGGCGTTGAACTGGGCGACGTAGGTGTTGAAAGACTGCACCAGCTCTTCGTTGGAGATGCTGTTGGCCGGGGTGTACAGGCCGGTGCCGCTGATGACGACATTATGCATGGTCGTTTCTCTAATCTGTTCAGGCAGAAAGTGCTGGAACCGTCGTACCAACACACAAAGGGTCTATTCCCATCCGGGGGACGCTGACCTGGCATCGCTTTATTCCGGTTCGCGACCTAACCGAAGGCTCTGGGTCGCGAAACGGGCGTTTATGGTCGCGAAGTTTGCCATAAACCCGAGGTTTTGGCGCCTTTCTCAAGACCGGCGCTGCTTCCCTGCAGGAGTGAGCCTGCTCGCGATTGCGTCGTATCAGTCACTATTGCGTTGACTGACACTCTGCTATCGCGAGCAGGCTCACTCCTAAAGGGGATTGTGCAGGCCTGGCAATCAAGGTTCGACCTGCGTCCACTGCTTGTTCAGGCGTTTGTCGGAAATCGGGACTTTGGTGCCCAACTGCTGGGCGAACAGTGACACCCGGTATTCCTCCAGCCACCAGCGGTACAACTCCAGCTGCGGATCGCGCTTGCCTTCCTGGGCATGCTTGGCGGCGCGGGTCTGGTATTGCGCCCAGAGGCCGGCCAGTTCGCCGCTCCAGACACGATCCTTCTGCACTTGCGCCCCGAGCTTTTCGAAACGCTGCTCGACCGCTTTCAGATAACGCGGCAATTCCTTGAGCCATTGCATCGGCGTTTCCCGGACGAAACCGGGGTACACCAACTGGCTGATCTGCTGCTTGATGTCATTCAGCGCCACCGCTTGCGCAAGGTCGATCTTGCCCTTGAAACGCTTTTGCAGACCGTGCCACAGCTTGAGGATCTCCAGCGTCAGGCGCGCCACGCGTTCGGCGTGTTCGGTCCAACTGCCGCGCTTGCGCTCGGCCAACGCTGCCAGCCCGGCGCCATCGCGGGGCAACGGGTCTTCGCCTTCCAGAATGCAGCTGTCGAGGCTGGCCAGCAGAATGTCTTCGACCAGCGCATCGACCCGGCCCAACTCGCGATAGAGCAGGCCCAGTTCGGTCTGCCCCGGCAATTTGCTGCGCAGGAACTTGGCCGGTTCCGCCAGTTGCTGCATCAGCAGACGCTGCAACGCGCGGCGGTGTTGAAACTCGGCTTCGGCCGGGGTCGAGAAGCGCCCTTCCTTGACCGCGCCGCCCTCTTCCACCAGCGCCGGATACACCGTCATCGACAGCCCGGCGATCTTCTGTTGGGTCTTTTCCGCCACTGGTGCAAAGACTTTCGCCTCCACCGGTTGCTGACTTTTTGCGCTCTGCGGCACCGCCAGTGCAGCCTGACTGGCTTCGGCAAACCGTGCGGTCAACTCGGCCAGATCGCGACCTTCGCCGAGGAACTTGCCCTGGCCGTCGACGATTTCCAGGTTCATCCGCAAATGCCCTTCGACCTGCTGCGCCGCTTCCGCCCACGCCTCATCGCTGACCCGCGCACCGGTCATGCGCAGCAACTCGCGACCGAGCGCTTGCGGCAACGAACCTTCGGCGAAGGTCATGCGCTGCAATGCCGCTTTGATGAAGTCCGGCACCGGTACGAAGTTCTTGCGCAGCGCCTTCGGCAGGTTACGCACGAGGGCGATGCACTTGGCTTCGATCATCCCTGGCACCAGCCATTCGAGGCGTTCCGGCGGCAGCATCGGCAACAACGGCGCCGGCACGCGCAAGGTCACGCCGTCGCGCGGGTGATTGGGTTCGAAATGATAGGTCAGCGCCAGTTCGAGGTCACCGATGTGCAGCGTATCCGGGTAGTCGCGCGCGGTGACTTCACTGGCCTCGCGGGCCAGCACGTCCTCTTCGCGCATGATCAGCAGTTGCGGGTTCTTCTGGCTGTTGACCCGATACCAGCTGTCGAAGGTCGCGGTCTGGTGAATCTCTGCCGGCAAGCGCGCATCGTAAAAGGCGTACAGGGTTTCTTCGTCGGCGAGGATGTCACGGCGCCGGGCCTTGGCTTCCAGCTCGTCGAGCTGTTCGAGCAACTGTTGGTTGGCCGTCAGGCACTTGGCTTTCGACTGAATCTCGCCGCGCACCAGGCCTTCGCGGATAAACAGCTCGCGGGACACCACCGGATCCACCGGACCGTAATGCACCGGGCGACGGCCAACGACGATCAGCCCGAACAGGGTGATCTGCTCGTAAGCCACGACCTGGCCACGCTTCTTCTCCCAGTGCGGTTCAAAGTGGTTCTTCTTGATCAGGTGCCCGGCCAGCGGCTCGATCCAGTCAGCGTCGATCTTGGCGACCATGCGCGCGTAAAGCTTGGTGGTTTCCACCAGCTCGGCTGTCATCAGCCATTGCGGACGCTTCTTGCCGATCCCCGACGACGGGTGAATCCAGAAACGCCGCTGACGGGCGCCAAGGTAATCGCCGTCCTCGGTTTTCTGACCGATCTGGCTGAGCAGACCGACCAGCACCGCTTTGTGCAGTTTCGGGTAATCCGCCGGCTCTTTATTGAGGCTCAGCTGCATGTCACGGCAGATCAGGCTCAACTGGCGATGGGAATCACGCCACTCGCGCAGACGCAGGTAGTTGAGGAAGTTCTTGCGGCACCAGTTGCGCAGCGGGCTGGCCGTCAGCGCCTGGCGCTGTTCTTCAAAACCACGCCACAGATTGACCAGCCCGGCGAAGTCCGAATCGCTGTCTTTCCATTGCGCGTGGGCCTGATCGGCGGCTTGCTGACGCTCCGGTGGACGCTCGCGCGGGTCCTGAATCGACATCGCACTGGCGACGATCAGCACTTCCTGCAGGCTGCCGAGCCTGGCCGCTTCGAGCAGCATGCGGCCCATGCGTGGATCCACCGGCAGGCGTGCCAACTGGCGCCCCAGCGGGGTCAACTGACTGTTGCGATCCACCGCCGAGAGTTCTTGCAGCAGATTGAAACCGTCGCTGATGGCTTTGCCATCCGGCGGCTCGATGAACGGGAACGCGGTGATTTCGCCGAGGCGCAAGTGCAGCATCTGCAAGATAACAGCGGCAAGGTTAGTGCGCAGAATCTCCGGGTCGGTGAATTCCGGGCGACCGAGGAAGTCTTCCTCGCTGTACAAGCGCACGCAAATGCCCGGCTCGACCCGGCCGCAACGACCTTTACGCTGGTTGGCGCTGGCCTGGGAAATCGCCTCGATCGGCAGACGCTGGACCTTGGCGCGGTAGCTGTAACGGCTGATGCGCGCGGTGCCGCTGTCGATCACGTAACGGATGCCCGGCACGGTCAGCGAGGTCTCGGCGACGTTGGTCGCCAGCACCACGCGACGCCCCGGGTGCGACTGGAAAATCCGCTGCTGTTCGGCGGGCGACAGGCGCGCGTACAGCGGCAGGATTTCGGTGTGTTTGAGCTGAGCCTTGCGCAGCATGTCGGCGGCGTCGCGAATCTCGCGTTCGCCGGGCAGGAACACCAGCACATCGCCAGGACTGCGGCGCTCGCTGCGCTCGTAGGCGGCGATTTCGTCGAGGGTGGCGAGGATCGCCTGATCCACAGTCAGGTCGTCTTCGACGCGGTTGCCCTCCTCGTCCTGCTCCAGGGTCAGCGGTCGATACCAGGTGTCCACCGGGAAGGTGCGGCCGGAGACTTCGACAATCGGCGCGTCATCGAAATGTTTGGAGAAGCGCTCCAGGTCGATGGTCGCCGACGTGATGATGACTTTCAGGTCCGGACGACGCGGCAGCAGGGTTTTCAGGTAACCGAGCAGGAAGTCGATGTTCAGGCTGCGTTCGTGGGCTTCGTCGACGATGATCGTGTCGTAGCGTTCCAGATAGCGGTCGTTCTGGGTTTCCGCCAGCAGGATGCCGTCGGTCATCAGTTTGATCAGGGTGTTGGAATCGCTCTGATCCTCGAATCGCACCTGATAGCCGACCAGCGAGCCGAGCGGCGTGCCGAGTTCTTCGGCAACCCGGCTTGCGACGCTGCGTGCTGCAATTCGGCGTGGCTGGGTGTGGCCGATCAAGCCATGCTGGCCACGACCGATTTCCAGACAGATTTTCGGCAACTGAGTGGTTTTGCCCGAGCCGGTTTCGCCGGCGATGATCAGCACCTGATGCTTTTCCAGGGCCTGTTTGATTTCGTCACGCTTGGCCGCAATGGGCAGGCTGTCGTCATAACGAATCACCGGCAGGCTGGCCTTGCGCGCCAGCACCTGATCGCAGGACGCCTGCATCCGCGCCACCCACTGGGCCAGCTTGGCCTCGTCAGGCTTCTTGCGCAGCTCAAGCAACTGCCGCCGCAGCCGGTGACGGTCGGCGAGCATGGCGTGATCGAGGTTTTTCAGCAGTTTGTCGATGGAGGGCGATTCGTCGGTCATCGGGTACGCAATTCGGTCGTCTATTTATGCAGGGGGCGGATTGTCGCAGATTTGGCGGATTTGTGGCGTGTCTGGGGGATTGCGGCCCTCACCCTGGCCCTCTCCCAAAAGGAGAGGGGACCGAGCGAGTCAACTTTGCCAGCTTCACCGACCTGAACGTGCATCACCGAATCCATAATCGCCAAGGCCTTTCAGGTCGATGCTTGCTCCCTCACCCCAGCCCTCTCCCTCCGGGAGAGGGCTGGGGTGAGGGAGTTTTTAAGAGGGCTATTCGTTATCCAACCCTTTACGCCGATAAGGAAAGACATCAATCACTTTCCCGGCGCGAATCGCCTCCTGCAGGCTCTTCCAGTAATCCGCGTTATACAACTCGCCATGCAACTGATCGAACAACTTGCGCTGCCCCGAATCGGCAAACAGAAACGGCGGAAACTCCTCAGGAAAGACATCCAGCGGCCCGATCGAATACCACGGCTCGGAGGCCATTTCATCCTCGGGGGTGCGCGGTGCGGGGATGTGGCGGAAATTGGCTTCGGTCAGGAAGCAGATCTCGTCGTAGTCGTAGAACACCACCCGCCCGTGCCGGGTGACGCCGAAGTTTTTCAACAGCATGTCGCCGGGAAAGATGTTGGCCGCCGCCAATTGCTTGATCGCCAGGCCATAGTCTTCCAGCGCCTCGCGCACCTGTGCATCGTTGGCGTTTTCCAGATAGAGGTTCAGCGGGGTCATCCGGCGCTCGGTCCAGCAGTGGCGGATCAGCACCGTGTCGCCTTCGACCGAGACGGTGGACGGTGCCACCTCCAGCAGTTCTTCCAGACACGCCGGATCGAACTTGCTCAGCGGGAAACGGAAATCGGCGAATTCCTGGGTATCGGCCATGCGCCCGACCCGGTCGACGCTTTTCACCAGCCGGTATTTCTCGATCACCGTGGCGCGATCGACGTTTTTCGACGGTGAGAAGCGGTCCTTGATGATCTTGAACACGGTGTTGAAGCCCGGCAGGGTAAACACGCTCATGACCATGCCGCGCACGCCCGGGGCCATGATGAACTGGTCATTGGTATTGGCCAGGTGGTTGATCAACGCGCGGTAGAACTCGGACTTGCCGTGTTTGTAGAAACCGATTGAGGTGTACAGCTCGGCGATGTGCTTGCCCGGCAGTATGCGTCGCAGAAAACCGATGAATTCCGCCGGCACCGGCACATCGACCATGAAATACGAGCGGGTAAAGGAAAAGATGATCGACACGTCGGCTTCGTCGGTGATCAACGCGTCAATCTGAATCCCGCGTCCTTCACGGTGCAGCAGCGGAATCACCAGCGGCCACTGTTCGTCACGGGTGTAGATGCGCCCGACCAGGTAGGCCCCCTTGTTGCGGTAGAGCACCGAAGAAAACAGCTCGACGCTCAGTTCCGGGTCCTTGCACACCCAGTCCGGCAGGTTCTCGCGCAGTTGCGCTTCGAGGCGGCGCAAGTCGCCGGGCAAATCGGCGTAATCTTCGCTGAAGCGGTAATCGGCAAAAATGCTCGCCAGCATCGCGCTCAGCTGGCCTTGCGGCTTGTAGGTGCGGGTCTGCGCGGCCCGTGCGCGGCGCAGGCTCGGACGCGTGGTGTGGATGAACATGCAGCCATCGCTGATCAGGTCATGGCTGAACAGCCCGCAGAAGATCGAGTTGTACCAGGTCTCGGACAATTCATCGTCGAAGCGCAGGTCGATGACGCTGATGTAGGCGCTTTTCACCAGTGGCCAGCAACTGACATTCATGAGTGCTTCGTCATCGAAGTACTCCCGCAGGCGGGCAATGGTTTCGCCGACTTTCTCTTCGTAGAGGTTGATTCGCGCCGCAGATGCGGTTTGCGTCTCCTGCCAGCGAGCCTGTTCGAAACGCTCCCGGGCGCCGTCGGTAATGCGCCGGAAATGCTCGCGGTAATCGTCAAAGCCTTCGAGAATCATCCGGGCGATGTCGGTGGCTGGCCATGGCTGCGGCATAGATGAGACCTCGGCGTGCAAGTGGGAATCCGTGCCTGAGCTTAGCCATGGATGCACCGGCAGGAGAAGTGCAATTTCTGCCAAATGCGCGGCAGGGTTGTACAACGACACAGTTTTTATCAAAGTTTTTTTAGTCGACCGTTCGGTCAGCAAAGCCACCGGGCAGTCGGCGATCGCGACCACTCACTGCGTGATGTGCAGCCGCGTATTCATTGGCTTGCGGATCCAATCGCCGCCCCAGCGGCTCTAGCCTGCATCTCTTCCTCTGTTACTCGTGCTGCAGCAACACTCGGCATGACGTGCGCAGATTGGTCTTACCAAAATAGTGGCACTTTGATATACAGGCCGCCATCACCCTCTTCACAACAAGATCCTCGACTGACGGGGACGACCTCTCCCCCCCAAAGATCAAGGAGCACATTGATGTCTATCCGCAATCTGCGCATCGGTTTGCGCGCCGGTTTGAGTTTTGCCGTGCTGGCCAGTCTGTTGGTGATCGTCGGCCTGTTTGGCCTGGGTCAGATGAAAACTCTGCGTGAAAGCGCTGCGGTCATCGAAGAGTCGTGGATGCCGAGCATCGAAAGCATTCATGACGCCGCCGCGAACATTGCCAGCATCCGCCTCGAATCCCTGCGCCTGATCACCAGCACCCAGCCAGCCGTGCGTGACAGAAGCAAAGGCCTGATCAAGGTGCAGCGCGAAGAATTGCTCAAGCGTCTCAAAGACCATGAAGCCTTGCTCACCAGCGATCAGGAACGGGGCATGCTCGCAGGCTTGAGTGCCGACATCGGCAAGTACATGAGCATCCTCGACCAGATCATCAGCCAGATCGACGCCGGGCAAACTGAACAGGCCTACACCCGTTTGAACAATGATCTGGCGCCACAGGGCAGAGTGCTCGACACGACCCTGGAGCAGATGATCAGCCTCAACCAGCAAGGTGCCGACGCCGCCGCCGAGGCCGCCGCCGACATGTACCAGCGGGCGCTGTGGATCGTTGCGACGATTATCGTCACCGCGTTGATCGCCACGCTGTTGCTGGCGTGGCAACTGACCCGCAGCATTACCACGCCGATCAATCAGGCGCTGAAGGTGGCCCAGCGCATCGCCGCCGGCGACCTCAGCGGCGAGATCGTCAGCAGCGGTCGCGATGAGGCCGCGCAATTGCTCGATGCCCTCGCGCAAATGCAGGGCAATCTGCGCTCGACCATTCGCGGCATCAGCGAGTCGGCGCAGCAACTGGCCTCCGCCGCCGAAGAAATGAGCTCGGTGATGGAACAAAGCACCCGCGGCCTGCAACAGCAGAATGACCAGATCGAACAGGCCGCCACCGCCGTCACCGAGATGAGCACAGCTGTGGATGAAGTCGCGGCCAACGCCGTGTCCAGTGCCGAGGCTTCCGAAGCGTCGAACGAAGACAGCAAGCATGGCCACGTCCAGGTCAGTGAAACCATCCGTTCGATTCAAGAACTGGTCACCACCGTGCTCGGTGCCTCGGAACAGGCCGAAGGCCTCGCCACCCAGGCCCAGGACATCAGTAAGGTGCTGGAGGTGATTCGCGGGATCGCCGGGCAGACCAACCTGCTGGCGCTCAACGCCGCCATCGAGGCTGCGCGGGCCGGTGAGGCCGGGCGCGGTTTTGCCGTGGTCGCCGATGAAGTGCGTTCGCTGGCGCAGCGTACGCAGAACTCCACCGAAGAAATCGAGTTGATGATCAGCAGCATCCAGCACGGCACCGGCGCGACGGTCGGCGCGTTGCAAAGCAGCGCCGAGCAGGCCAGTCACACCCTGCGTCGGGCCAACAGCGCCGGGCAGGCACTGGAGAAGATCACCGCGGCGATTGGGCAAATCAACCAGCGCAATCTGGTGATCGCCAGCGCCGCCGAACAGCAGGCGCTGGTGGCGCGCGAGGTCGACCAGAATCTGGTCAGCATCCGCGATCTCTCGACGCAAACCGCGGCCGGCGCCACCCAGACGTCGGCCGCCAGCCAGGAGCTGTCGCGGCTGGCGGTAGACCTCAATGGTCTGGTCACGCGCTTCGTGATCTGAGGGAAAAATTAAATGCCCCGATAGCGGTTGCCATCGCCGGGGCGCTCGGCAACACTCTCGTCCCGATCAAGGAAGGAGTGTTGTCGTGAGCCCTGTCGATATTTTCCGCATGCTGTCGCTGGCCGCCATCTGGGGTGCGAGCTTCCTGTTCATGCGCATTATTGCGCCGGTGATCGGCACGATTCCGACGGCGTTCTTTCGGGTGTCGATTGCGGCTGTCGGGCTGCTGGTGATTCTCGGCCTGATGCGTATCAACTGGGATTTCAAGGGCAAGCTGAAAACCGTGATGTTGCTGGGGGTGATCAACTCGGGCATTCCGGCGACCCTGTATTCGGTCGCGGCGCAAGTGCTGCCGGCGGGTTATTCGGCGATCTTCAACGCCACCACGCCGCTGATGGGCGTATTGATTGGCGGCTTGTTCTTCAGCGAGAGGCTCACCGTCGCCAAACTGACGGGCGTGTTCCTGGGATTGTTCGGTGTCGGCGTGCTCACCCGCGCAGGGCCCGTGGCCTTCGACCTGGAATTGTTGATGGGCGCCCTCGCCTGCCTGCTCGCGACCACCTGCTACGGTTTTGCCGGATTCCTCACCCGTCGCTGGCTGGACCATACCGGTGGGCTCGACAGCCGACTGTCAGCCGTGGGCAGCATGCTCGGTGCCTCATTGTTTCTCTTGCCGCTGTTCGGCTACAGCGTCATCACTGCGCCACCGGCAAGCTGGGGTGGCTGGAATGTCTGGCTGTCGCTGCTCGGCCTGGGCCTGGGTTGCACGGCATTCGCCTACATCATTTACTTCCGCCTGCTCAGCTCGATTGGCCCGGTGAAGTCAATGACCGTAACCTTCATGATTCCGGCGTTCGGCGTGCTGTGGGGCGCATTGTTGCTGGATGAGCCGCTGTCGATGGCGCACCTGTATGGCGGGGTGTTGATTGCCTTGGCGTTGTGGCTGGTGTTGAAGCCTGCGGTGGTGACGCCTGCCGAGGTGGCGGCTCGCTGATTCAGTCTTCGCGGGCAAGCCTGCTCCCACAGTGATTGATGTCGTCCACATCCTGCGGCTCGACACAAAACCCTGTGGGAGCGGGCTTGCCCGCGATGGCGACCGAACAGCCGCCACCTCAACTGGCTATCAGCTGGATTTACGGAACACAAACGCCAGACCGACAATGATCAACAGCATCCCCAGCACGCTCAACGCGGCCAGACGATTACCGAAGATCAGATAGTCCATCACCGCTGTCACCGCCGGCACCAGATAAAACAGGCTGGTGACATTCACCAGATTGCCCCGCGCGATCAGGCGATACAGCAACAGCGTCGCCAGCACCGACACCACCAGGCCCATCCACAACACCGGCACGATAAACCCTGCGCTGTGTTCGAAATGAAACGGCTGGAACGGCACGAAGATCCCGCACAGCAACAGCCCGGCCAGGTATTGCACCGGCAGCGTGCCGAGGGGATTGTCAGTGATGCCTTTCTGCATGATCGAGCCCAGTGTCATGCTCGCCAGCGCCAGCAGACCGAAGAGCATCCCGGCCCAGGACATACCGGCCAGACCGATCCCTTGAAACACCACCATGATCAGCCCTGCCAGCCCCAGCGTCAGCCCGAACAGGCGGCTCGCCGAGCGCTGCCGCTCCATCAATACAACGGTGAGAATCGGCTGCACGCCCATGATGGTCGCCATCACTCCCGGAGTGATTCGGGTGTTAAGGGCCAGCAGATAGAAAATCTGATAAGCCCCCAACAGCACCACCCCGGTGGCGATTGCATAGAGCATCGGCCTGCCGCCCTTGGGCAGCTTCAACTTGAGCAACGGCGCCAGCAGCAACAGCCCGCACAGGGCAATCACAAAGCGAATCAGCAGAAAGGCGAAGGGTGACGCATGGGCCAGGCCCCATTTGGAGAAGATCGCCCCGCTGCTCCACAGCAGAACGAACAGGCTCGTGGACGTCGCCGCGAGCACGGTTTTTTTCGAAAGGACAAACATGAATACCACCTGTAGTCAGGCAAAAAGCCAACTCAGCCGAAGCTGAAGTTCAGTAGGTTTTTCTGGCGGGCGCAGGGGTCAGCAGAGAATGCCGATCAGCCCGAAACGCCAACGCCCGGCGGTGATACGACTGCGCACACCGGCGTGCTACTGACAGGTGGAGGGTAATGACTGATCTGCCCAGGCTGCTGATTCCCGCACGGCACGACGCCAGCGTTGACCGCTGAATCGACTACCGCGTTGATGAGGGATGCAGGCATCGGGGCTGATCTTTGTTGAGGGTCTAGAAGGTGAATCGCCTGATTCACGAGCGCCGACTATAACCAGCGCGGAACATGGATTGCAACGATTTGTACAAAGGGCCAGCAGGGACAGCTCGAAGGCAGGCACATAGGCTGATGAGCAACGGATAGGCCCATTGATGGGGAGACAGGGAATGCTCGAAATTACATGCCAAGGGAACGGACGAATTTGCGGTATCAGTGGTATCGGTCAGAGGCGAGGAAGCAGGCGGCCAATACTTTTGCAAAACTACAGAAAGATTTGCAGCAGAAGGGGATCGTCGATGTCGACCACTCCAGAGTCCGATTTGAAGCTGTCGATGCGCTGGCTCTGAATGCCTATGAAGAATGGCTCGACCCTCATTTTTCATGGCAAGAAATTGTCAGGTGGAAATCCAGAGAACCGATGGGTTTTGATTTGGCTATCTGGTTTGACCATGAGCTCTGCGGGCTGTGCTTTGCAAACCCGAATCAGAGTCGGTTACGCGTGAAAATCGTGCGACTGGAAGGCAAGCCTGGCAACGATCACCCGCTCAAGAGTCGGATCGCGACGTTTGCCCTGACAGCTGTTACTCACTTCGCGCGAATCATTGGCAGTGAGCAGATCGAAATTCAGGAGCCTCTAGCAGGGGTTATTCCTCTCTACCGGCAACTGGGTTTCGATTTCGACTCAGAGGGGTGGCTTGTGATGCCTGTCGACTACGTCTAGTATCAGCTCAACTGCTCATTTAATGATCAATTTCGGAGGCGCCATGAAAAATCTCGTAGAAA